>DATENU010000014.1 GCA_035274845.1 Chthoniobacterales bacterium | reverse complement strand
GGTGGGCAATGGCGACAGCGTGCTCATCAGCGGTTTCATTCTGGGAGAGGTGCAGAGTTCGACCGTTGTTCTGCGGGTCCTGGGACCGACTCTGGGCTCTTTCGGAATCGCCAATCCGTTAAGCGATCCGATCATGACGGTCTACAACAGTTACGGCACCATTTTGGCCAGCAACAATAACTGGCAGGACGATCCCAACGCGTCCGAGATTCAGCAGAACGGTCTCGCCCCGGGCAACGCCGCGGAATCGGCGATTGTTCTCCATCTGCCGGCGGGCGCTTACACCACTCTCGCTTTTGGCGCCAACGGATCGACCGGAGTCGGCTTGGTGGAAGTGTTTAATCTCCAATAAACGCTTCGGCGCTCGCGCCGCCTTTCGTCCCAAATCCGGCCCGGTTTGTCCCTAAAAAGTTGCGCTGGCTGCTGGAATCGTGTTTTGGCAATGGCATTCCGCGAAGCCCCGTTGATTCCACCAATGCAAAAACCACCGCAACCCTTTCACATTCCGCTGGAACGACGCCGCTTCCTGAAGAGCCTCGCGCTGATTTCCGCCGGCTTCACCGTTCCCGGCTATCTCGCGGAAGCGTTAACTCTCACGCCCCAAGTAACGCAGGGCCCCTACTATCCGCGGGGCGCCAACATCCCGTTGGACGATGATAACGACCTTGCCATTTTCGACCCAAACATTACGGCTGCCGCCGGAATTATTAGTTACATCAGCGGCCGGGTCCTCGATACCAGCGGCAATCCGATCAAGAATGCGCTGGTCGAAATCTGGCACGCCGACAACGGCGGCAATTACATCTACTCCGCCAGTGCGCCCCGCAATCCCGCCGCCGATCCAAAGTTCGCGGGCTTCGGACAATTCCTGACCGCGTCCAGCGGAGCGTATCTGTTTCGGACGGTCAAAGCCGGTCTTTATCAAGGCCGCACCCGCCACTTTCACCTGGCGGTTACGCTCCCGGGCCAGACGACCCGCTATACGTCGCAAACTTTCTGGAACGAAATCGCCCGCGACGCGAATGGCAATCCGTGGCCGACCCAGAACAGCAATGACATGGTCCTGCAGGGGATCTCAGATCCGCAGCAACGCGCCTCCGTCATTCTCGATTACACACCCGTCCCGGGGGCAACCATGGGAGAAGTGCAGGCCACTTATGATTTTGTCATGGGCATCACTCCGGTCGAGCCGACCTACCCAGGCGGTGGCAGTCTGCTCACCCAAGGCGCCTTAGTCGCGGGACCGGTGGGAGGCAATCCTCGCTTCAAACTCACTTTCCCGGTGTATAACGGCTACACCTACGAAGTCTACGGCGATCCGACTCTCGCCGACGTGAGCTGGAGGGCGCTGCCCTTTTCACTCGCTCAAACGGGGACAATCGACCGGAACCGTTACACAGCCACAGCTGATGGCAGCTTGAGCATCTTCGTCGAAGAGAAAGCGATAAAGGATTTCTACAAAGTCTCCTTCCGCGTTCCTGGCGCTAACATTGGCACTCCCTAATCGACATGAACGGAAAACTTTATCCTGTGAAATTGTCGCGCTCCTTCTTCTGCAACTTTGGCCGCTGGCCAGGTTTGGCACTCGTCCTCCTCTTCGCGACGACCGGTCTTTCCCAAACGGCCGGCAATAGCGACCCGAGCGGTTTCCTCAGCTTGACCGTTGACGGCACCGGCGGCGGCGCCAATCGCCTGACCTATCTGGGCCTCGGCGTCACCCGGCCAGTTGAATATCAGCGCACAGCCAGCGTCGTCGGAAGCAACAGTATCACGGACAGTGGCGCCAGCTGGACTTCCAATCAGTACGGCGGCGGCGTTTACTTCGTCGAGATCACCAGCGTCAATGGCTCGAACTCAGCAGCAGGAGTCGGCACCACCTACAGCATTCTCTCAAACACGACCACCACCCTGACCCTCGCCACGAACCTCGCCGCCGGCATCACGGCGCCGGTCGGGTACAAGATCCGGAAGCAATGGACCATCGCGAGTGTCTTTGGCGCTAACGATGAAGCCGGCCTCCAGGGTGGAACCGCCGCCACCGCCGATCTCGTGCAGCTTTGGAATGGAGCCGCCCTGGACTCCTATTACTATCAAACCTCAGGCAGCGTCGGCTGGCGGAAAGTCGGCGATACCGCGACGGACGCAGGCGGCACCCTGATTCCATTCTATTCCGCGGTCGTGGTAATGCGGCAGCAGACGGCGAACTTGAGTTTTGTTTTGAACGGCACCGTCAAGTCTGGCCAGACGTCAATTCCAATTGTCGTAGGGGATAACTACGTCGGAAATGTTTACCCATCGAATCTCACCCTGGCAGGCAGTAATCTCTACACCGGAAATGGTGCGACCGGGCTGATCGGCGGCGATTCCTCCACGGCAGACCAGGTGATGCTTTGGAACGGCACCGCTTTCGATATTTATTACTATCAAACCTCAGGCGGCGGCGGCACAGGGTGGCGAAAAGTTGGCGACTCATCTACCGACGCCGGACAGACCGTCATTGCGCAAGGCTCCGGCTTTGTCATCAAGCGACGCAATGGGGGTGCCTTCAATTGGGTCGTTCCTGAAACGTTAACTGGGGGCGCGCCGACTCCGACACCTTCCGCAACACCGACGCCAACGGCGACCGCTACCGCGACAGCAACACCCAATCCGACGGCTACACCCACCCCCACCGTGGCGCCCACGGCCACCGCAAGCCCTTCGCCGACCGCCACGCCTGGCGTCACTCCGACTCCTACATCCACACCTTTGCCGTCGGCCCAGACACTTAACCTCTCGACCCGGATGCGCGTTCAAACCGGGGACGGCGTGGGCATTGGCGGCTTCATCATCACTGGGACCGCCCCGAAGCAGGTGCTGATTCGTGGAATCGGACCGTCGCTGTCCGGCTTCGGAGTTCCTGACGCCCTTGCTGATCCGACGCTCGAGCTCCACGGTCCCACCGGTTTTGTTACGGTCACGAATGACAACTGGAGAGACGATCCAGCCCAGGAGGCATTGATCATAGCCAGCGGCCTCCCGCCGGCGAGCAACCAGGAAGCAGCCGTCGACGCGACTCTGCCCCCCGGCGCCTACACAGCCATCCTCGCAGGCAAGAACAACGCTTCGGGAGTAGCGCTCATCGAAGTTTACGACCTGAACCCCGCGGCCAACTCGCACCTCGCCAACATCAGCACTCGCGCCTTCGTGAGCACGGCCGATAACGTCGTGATCGCCGGCTTCATCCTGGGGAACAACAGCGGGAATGACAAAGTCGTGGTGCGAGGCCTCGGCCCCAGTCTGGGCGCGGTGGGCGTCCCGAATGCTCTCGCGAATCCGCTTCTGGAGCTTCGCGACAGCAACGGCACGGTTCTCCTGCAAAACAACAATTGGGGAGACGATACTGCGCAAGCCGCCGAACTCACGTCGGCAGGCCTCGCCCCTTCGAACAATTTGGAAGCCGCCCTGGTAGCAACGTTGCCGCCGGGCGCTTACACCGCCTTACTGGCAGGGGTTAACAATGGCACCGGTATCGGCCTCATCGAAGTCTACGATCTCCCGTAAATCTGCTTCCAGCGCCGGCAACGGGAACCGCACCCGCGAGTTTCCGGCCGGGAGTTCCACAATCCGAAGCCGGCCGGGCGGATTCCTGCATGGTCTTGCTTCCTGGTTGAAGAGCTGGCTCTGGTCCTTTCTGGGATGGAGCGTGGTCCCGCTCGTCCTCGGCGCAAAACTGGCGGCGGATACGGGTGGCCCCTGGACCATGACAATCCGCCCTGGCATTCGCGATTGGCTGCCGTGGGCGGTTCTGACCCCGATTATCTTCCGGTTCGTCCGCCGATTTCCGATTGATCGCCAGAGCTGGAAAACCAGAGTGCCGCTGCATCTTGTCTGCTGCGCATTCGTCGTCGCTCTTTGCCAATGGTGGCAGGCATTCTTCGATCCATTGTTCCGGCCCGCGCCGCTGCCTCCGCCGCCTCCGGGCGCACCACCACCCCACTTCGGACCAGCCCGGCCTCCGCCCCCTCCGCCTCCGGGTGCACCACCTCACTTCGGGCCGAGCCCCGCCTGGGTTGACCTGTTTCACGTCGTCACCTTTGGGTTGCCAATTTATTTGATGATCGTTAGCGGAGCGCACGCCGTCCTTTTTTTCCGCCGCGATCAGCAGCGCTCAGCCAGTCTCGCGCAGGCGCGCCTGGAAGTTTTGAAAAGCCAGCTCCAGCCTCATTTTCTCTTTAACACCCTTAATGTGATCGCGGAGCTGGTGCATCAGGATGCAGAGAAAGCGGACGCCATGATCACGGCGTTGAGCGACATGCTTCGCCTGACGCTCGATTCCGCTGCCGACCAGTTCGTTCGTCTGAGACGCGAAATTGATTTTGTCGAACGCTATATTGCCATCATGCGGGTCCGCCTCGACGAAAGACTCGACTATAAATGCGAAGTCGCACCAGCCCTTCTCGATGCGATGGTGCCTCCCTTTCTCCTCCAGCCTTTGGTCGAGAATGCCATCTTGCATGGGATCGAACCGATCCCGGAAGGAGGCGTAGTCACGGTCCGGGCCTGGCGGGCGGGCGACCAATTGCATCTCTCCGTCGCAGATAACGGCGTCGGCCTCAAAGCACCGCCCGACCGCGAAGGCATCGGCCTGGCCAACACTCGCGCGCGGCTGCAGGAATTGTTTGGAAACGAAGCCAAAATATCTTTGACTAACGGAAGCGGCGTTACCGTTGAGGTGACGCTCCCATTCCGCACCTGATGCCAGACCTGCGCGCGCTCATCGTTGACGACGAACCTCTCGCTCGGCAACGCCTGCGCCGCCTGCTGGCCAAAGATCCTGAAGTCAAAATCGTCGGAGAATGCGCGGATGGCGCCACGGCGTTGAAAGCTGCGCGGAGCCAAAACCCCGATCTGCTCCTCCTCGACATTCAAATGCCGGGCATGGACGGCTTCGGAGTGGTCGAGGGTCTTCCTCCGGGAGAAGCGCCCGTGGTTGTCTTTGTCACCGCCTTCGACGAGCACGCCGTTCACGCTTTCGAGGCCTGCGCGCTCGACTATTTGCTGAAGCCGGTGTCGCCGGCCCGGCTCGCGAAGGCTCTTGCTCGCGTGAGAAAACATCTCACCGCGATGAGAGCCAATCCTCCGGCTCAACCCTCCGAAGACACTTCCACTATCGCCCCGAAATTTCTGGTTCGCTGCGGACAGCGCACCAGTTTCGTTTCCCCCGATGAAATTGAATGGATCGAAGCCGATGGAAATTACGCCATTCTTCATTCCGGCGGACGCAATCACTTTCTCCGGGCCACGTTGTCAGCCTTGGAGACACAGCTCCCGACTCATTTTTTCCGCGCGAGCCGCTCTGCGATTCTCAATCTCCGCTGTGTGAAAGAGCTTCAATCCGCCGGCGGCAACCATTTCGCCGTCATGACGGACGACTCAAAAGCGCCGCTCACCTGCGGCGTGCGCACCGTCGAAGAACGGCTTCGTTCCCTCTGATTGAGATATTAAGCCTCTCGGCGAAAGCCCTTGCTCTTTCTGCTAGAGTCCGACCGTGCCCCGAACCGGAAACAAACGAAATTCCTCTCTCCGCATCGCCACGTCGGCCCGCGACGCATGGGATGGCGTCATTCGCGGCTGGTTTGAGGAAGTGCGGCTCCAATCGTGGAAGGAAGAACGTCCCTGCGCGGTCGTTGTCCCCACCAGAGCGCATGTCCACGCCTTGAAGGAGCGCTTGATGCGCGATAGCCAATCGCATCTCGGCATTCAGTTCGTTACGCCGATGGGTTTGCGCGACCTGCTTAGCCGTGACGGCGCCACCAACGTTTCGCCGCGCGAGCATCTTCGCTTGCTCCTGGCCGTCACAGCGGAGGAAATTCTCCGGGCCTCGAAAGTCGGCGGAGCCACCCCGGAAAATCTGGCGGCCAAAGCGGTCGTCCGGGCGCCAGATCATTTGCTCCGCACCCTGGATCGGCTGGAGAACGCGGGCTGGGATTTCGATCGGCTTGGATTGGATTCGTTTCAACCAATTGTGCGCCGGTTCCGTGAACAACTGGGCCGTAGCGATCTCTGTTTGGCGGGGGAATACGACCGCAAGGTGCTCGACGCCGCGACTTCAACTCCACCGGTGATCGCCCATCTTCTGATTTGCGGCTTCGATGCGGCTCATTGGCCGCATTGGTTTCTTCTCCGCGCCGCCGTCAATTCCACTGAGAAGGCAACCGTGCTCCTGGAGTACCCGCGAGAGAATTCCGGAATCGATCTGGCCTGGATCGGTTCGTGGGAAGAACTGCTTGGTGAAGCTGTCCCCGTTCACGCACCCGCTACTCCGGCGCTCGATGCTCTGTTCACCGAGGCGGAGATGCGCGGCGAATCCGAGGCGAGTGCGGACTGCACCTTTGTCGTCGGGACCGACGCCGCTCAACAAGCGCAGGCGATCGCGCAGGTCTGTTCGCGCTTTCTGGCCGAGAAAAATGCGTTGCGCGTCGGGGTCGTTTTCGCCGCCGCGGGGTCGCTCCCGCGCCTGGTTTCGACCGCGCTCACGAATCGCGAGATCCCGCACAACGATGGTTTCGGCCATCCCGTTCCTGGACTTTTCGAAGCCGCGGAATGGCGAGCGTGGCTTCAACTTCAGCGCGGACCGCGTCTGAGTTCGCTCCTTCGTTTTCTCGGCGCTTTCCGGAATCGGCAAAAACTGTTTCCCGAACTGCGGCCCGAGCGTTTTGAAAAAACGCTTCGTTCAATCCATGCCCAAATTCTGATCGACGACCTGGTCTTGCTGGATCGGTTTTGCCACGCCAATCCGCGGCCGGAGCGGCGGGAAATTATGGAATTACTCGCGCTTCTCCGGTTCCTGCCAGGCCGCGCAACGTTCCCTGAATTCCTGGCCGCTACCGGCGAAGCATTTGAGCGCCTGCATTGGAAGCAACAGTGGATGGCGCTCTCCCGGCAAAACCTCGAGTGGACCGAAAACGTTTCCGCAACGTTCTCGCGGGTCTTGTACCTGCGCTGGCTGGAGGAAGTCGCCTCCAGTTTCTCAGCGGGACGCGACCCGACGGGCGATCATCCCTACGCGCGGGTGCAATTGCTGACGGTGGCACAGGCCCAGGGCCAGGATTGGTCGCATCTCATTTTCGCCGGATGGAATGAAGGAAGCTGGCCGCCGCCGGAAAAAGGCGAGTTCGCGCGCGAGGAAGAGATCGAGGAATTCAACCACGGCATCCAACAACTCAATCGCCACGCCGCGAAACAAGGACGGCAAGGGGAAGGACACCTGACGGTTCGTGAAAATCATGCGCTCTATCTCGGGCCGCGGGAGCAGCGGCAGATCGCGCTGCGCCAATTTTACGCCCTGGCTGAATCCGCGCCCGGCGGAATTGCGATCGGCGCGAGTCTGGCCCAGGAATCAGCGCCTGATCGTCCATGGAATCCGAGCGAATTGTTCACCCAACTTTATCAGAACGCGCGCCGGCGTCCGTTGACTCAGGCCACCCTGAAGGAACTGCAACGCGAGACCGCAGCGTGGTTGGAAAGTGCGGATGCACCAAAGCCGGCCTCGCCTTCGCCGAAGGCAACGCAAACGCGCGTAGCCTACGACGCGCGCCGCGATCCGGAGACGGGCTCGGGCGAATACGACTTCGCGCTCCGGGAACCATCCCCTCTCGATCCGATCTTGAGTGTGAGCGAATTCGAAACGGTGGTGAAATCGCCGGCCCTGGTCTGGATGAAGAAGTATCTCGGGATTGAAGGCGCGGAGGACGATTCGAATCCTTGGAGCGCGGCGACCGGTCAATGGGTGCATCGCTGGCTAACCAAAGTCGCCGGTCCTGAAGCGGAACGGAGTTTCCTAAGGACTCCTGATGCCGCTGAAATCGACCGGGCGATCCGCGTGGCCGCGGAAGATAAATTCGCGGAGATTGAAGCGCTCGGCCGTTCCGCCGAAAGAGCAATCCCAGATTGGTGGCGTTCCGGCTGGCAAAACGCCTTTTGTCTCGCCCGCATTCTCGGAGCCAAGCTCGCCACTATCGAGGATTGGCCGTGGATGGCCGCCGAATGGACAATCGAGGGAACCGAACCGGTCCGGATCGATGCCGAGAACACGCTACGCTTCCGCGGCCGGATCGATCTGATCCTGGCCCATCGCGATATTCGCGGGCTGGAAGCCGATGAACTTTGGATTCTCGATTACAAAACCGGCGCGAACAAAAAGGCGCTCGCTCCCGCGCGGGAAGACACGGAAAAGCGGCGTTCGCAACTCCACAAAAAAATCCTCGACGGCTCGGCGATCCAACTGGCGCTTTACGGTCTCGCGGCGCGGCAGCTGGGGGCGCAGCAGGTTTTCCTGAGCCTGGTGTCGCCGGCAATAAAACCGATCACGCCGCAGCTCTCCGTCGACCAAATGGACGCCGAAGCGGAAGCGTTTCGCGAGCTGGCCAGAATGCAGCGGACTGGAATCTTCGGAATGCTCGGTCCGGTGCGGTCCGCGTGGGCGTTCAACCGCGAATATCCGCTCGCCACCCTCGCCATCGATCCAGAAATCCTCGAGCGCCGCTGGGAGATCACGCATCCGGCGCTCGCGAAGGAAGAAGAGGAGGCCTACTGGTGAACGCCGCCGACGTTAGCGCCAGAGGCGCGAAGGAATACACCCCGAAGCGGAGCGCAGCGGAGCTCCGGGACCAGATGTCATCTCGATCGAACCCCTGCAAAGGGGTGTCGGAAACCGTGGCACGCCAAGACCGACGCCGATTCGCTAATACCGCATTCCCTCGCCCCTTTTCTTCGGACGCTTGCTTTCATCGTTCCGTCCCATGACGCAAAATCTGAAGCAACCAAGCGATCAATCGCAGCGCGACCGTTTTGTTGAAGAATTGGAGCGCAATTTTTCCGTTGTAGCTTCGGCCGGTTCGGGAAAGACCCGTGCCATCACAGACCGCGTCCTGGAGATCGCGCGTTCAGGGGAGGCGCGCGAAGTTCTGCCGCGGCTGGTCGTGGTCACGTTTACGAATCGGGCGGCGGACGAGATGCAGCAGCGCAGCCGCCAGCAAATTCTGGCGGAAAATCTCGATGCGGAAGTCGTGAGCGCCTTCAATCGCGGGTTCTTCGGCACCATCCACGCCTTCTGCATGAAGCTGTTGACGAACTATGGCCATTATCTCGGGCTGCCCGCGCCGCTCGAATTAATCACCGACGACGAAGACCTCTGGCAGGAGTTTGTCCAACAGCAGCCGCGGCTCGGTCAGTCGTTGAGCGAGAAGAATCGTGCCGCCCTTTTTCGACTCGCGCAGGCGCGCGACATCATGGAACTCGCACGCCGTGCCGGGTCCGCGCTCCTCCGACCGGGCGAAATCGGGCCGTGCCCGAAATTCAATTTCAGCGAAGTCCGTCGCGCCCGAGACACCGGCGGACGGGACACGATCAAGAGAACGCAGGAAGAACTGGCGGACTGGGAAACGCGCTTCGAGTCCGATTGGGAATTCCTGCGCTGGCCGAATTGTTTCACGAGCGCGAATGCAAAGTTCACCGGCGTTTGGCGCGAATCGCTACGCCCATTGCGCCGATGGGTGGCCGACGCGGCCCTCTGTGTCGCGGCGGAAGTGCAGCGGGATTACCGGGATTTCCGGCTCGAGCGGGGCGTTGTTACCTATGCCGACCAGATCGCCCTGGCGGACGAATTGCTTCAGCATCCGGCCGCCGGTCGGCGCGTGCGCGAACAGAATTTCCGCGTCATCCTCGACGAAGCGCAGGATACCGATCCCGCGCAATTCTCGGTCCTGCTCGAGACCGCGCGCCCGCCGGAAGCGAACGGCTACTGGCTGGAAACGAAAACGGCGCCGCCGCGTCCCGGCCACTTTTGCATGGTCGGTGATCGCCAACAATCGATCTTCGGCGACCGTGCCGATCTCGCCCATTACGAGCGGGTCCACGATACGCTCGTCGAAACCCGCTCGGCCGAAGAGCTGACTTTCTCGGTCACGTTTCGGCTCGATCAAAGCCAGGTCGATTTTATCAATCGCATCTTCCGCGACATCCTGAACGAGGAGGACGGTCAGGTTCGCTTTGTGGAATTGCAGCCGCGTCCGGCCTTTCTCCCTGGCCAGGTAATCCGCGTTCCCCTCGGCGAAGAGTTGCTCAAGAGCCGCGCGGACTTGAAGGACTACGAGAAGGCGAACATCGAGGCGGAGCAGCTTGCCCGATGGATCGAAACGACCGGCTTGGAGAAATTGCGGGCCGGCTCCTGGCGCGACGTCGCGATTCTGTGTCCGCGCAAAGCGTGGCTCCGGACGATGGCGCGGGCGCTGCGGAAACGCGGACTGCCGGTGGCCATGCAATCGGAAAGCGCAATCAAGGCGGACAGTCCCGCCTACGCATGGTTGACCGCGCTCTGCACGATCATGACCGACCCGCTGAACGGTTACGAAGTCGCCGGAGTTTTGCGCGAAGTCTTCGGGATCGCGGACGCCGACCTCGCGGTTTTCGCCGAGGGCGACGGCACTCGGTTCCGGATCGACAAGCCGCGCAAACTGGCGGGGGACGTTGGCTCGGAGGTCCGCCATCTCGCCGAAACGCGGCAACGTCTCGAGGGGAAATCGCTCTTCGAGGCGATCACGGTGCTCGTTCGCGAAACGCAGTTGCGCGACCGATTGAGCGCGCTGCCCACGGAAGACTTCGACGATTTGGCCGGCGAACTGGATGCACTTCTCGCTCTTTCCGCCGAGGCTGAGGCGCAGGGCGCGACCCTGACCGATTTCGCCGAAAAACTCCGGGCCGATTTTGAAACTCCGCGAGAAGCGCGGCTATCAGCGATCGACGGCATTCAATTAATTACCTCGCAGAAAGCCAAGGGGTCGGAATGGCAGGCGGTGATTCTGCCATTTCTCGGACGCGACATCCGGTTCCCGTCGCCGCGTTATCCATCGCTCATCCGGACGCCGGGATCGGGCGAAATTCTCGTGGCCTTGAGCAAGGAAGACCCAACGGACGACCTGAAAAAGGCGCGCACCCTGGCCGAGCAGCAGGAAATGCAACGTCTGCTTTATGTCGCGACGACGCGCGCCCGGCACACTTTGGTTTTGGCGCTTGATCGCGGCCTTTTCCAAAAAAAAGAGGCTCTGTCGAGTCGCGCGCAACTGACTCTGCTGAATGACGACAAGAACGCCGCCGTGTTCGCGGCGTTGGAGGAAATCCCGGCGGCGTGTCCCTTCACTTCCGCAGCCCGCCTGATCGAGTCTCGGAAAAGCGATGAGACGGCTTCCGCCTTGCCGACTTCAGGCCCGAAGGAGATGCGGACCGCCCGCCGGCGGGCCAACGATTTCGTCCACAAGTTCAATCCGAGCGCCTACGATCCGGAGATCGCTGGGGAAGGCGCGGAGGAACTCAGCGACCGGCCGGTCCGCGCCAAATCCACGCCGGACACGCCCGCGACTTTGTATGGGCAATGGTGGCATACGCTTTTTCAACGGATCGAATGGCGCGACGGGAGTGAAGCGGCAGACGAACTCTTCCGGCAGCTCTTGCCCGTTTCGCCCGATCAGCGGCGGGCGACGGCAGAATGGAAACTCGTTCGACAGCAGTTTGCCGATGACTCAATCCTGAAACAATTTCTCTCGAAGCCGGGCGCGACAGTCCACACAGAATTCCCTTTCGCCTGGAGCGTGGACCAGAAGAGCTGCGTCGAGGGATTGATCGATCTGCTGATTGCCGACACGCAAGAGAACCGTTGCTTTCTGCTCGATTGGAAGACAAACCAGATCGAGAGCGGAGAGGAGAACCTTTTGCGACAGCGTTACCTGCCGCAGCTCGCGGCTTATTGGAAGGCCGTTCGCGAAATTACGAAATGGGACGTCGAAGCGGGCATTTTTGCGACAGCGACTGGGCAGTTCCTGGCTTACGACCCGGATGAGCTGGCGACAGAGTGGAAACGACTAAGCCTCTTGCCAGGAGATGAGTTGACCGCGGAAATTCTGGACGACGGGATTCTATAGTCGCGTCGTTGTAGCGCCGGCGCCCTAGCTCGCCCGCTGGCCGGCGATAAATTCTTCCACGCTGCGGTAGGCTTCTTCATCCGTCATTTGCAAGGGCGGATGCTTCGAAAAATAGGCGGAGGCGGAATGAAGGGCGCCGCCCTGGCCGCGGTCGAGCGCCAGTTTGCAGCAGCGGATCGCATCGATGGCCACGCCGGCTGAGTTCGGCGAATCTTCCACGGAAAGTTTCACGTCGAGCTCCATCGGCACGTCGCCAAAGAGCTTTCCTTCCACGCGGATGAAACAAATCTTGTTGTCGTTCTGCCACGGAACGTAGTCGCTCGGACCGATATGAATGTTTTCATCGTCCAGCCGGTTCCCCATGACCGATTGCACCGCCTCGGTCTTGGAAGTCTTCTTCGAAGCCAGCCGGCTGCGATTGAGCATGTTCAGGAAATCCGTGTTGCCGCCGGTATTGAGCTGGTAGGTGCGCTCGACTTTGACGCCGCGTTTTCGGAACAGATCGACGATGGTGCGATGCAAAACCGTCGCGCCCATCTGCGCCTTGATGTCGTCGCCTACGATCGGCAATTTTTTGTCGGCAAAACGTTTGGCCCACACCGGATCGCTGGCAATGAAAACCGGGATGTTATTGACGAACCCGAGACCGGCTTCGAGGGCGCAGGCGGCGTAGAAACGCGTCGCCTCCTCGGAACCGACCGGGAGATAATTTACCATGATTTCCGCGCCCGACTTACGCAACGCTTCGATGATCTGTTCCCTGGTCGATTCTTTTTCCAGCGGCTGAAACGTCCGGGCTGCGTCGTACTCCTTCATGTGGTCCGCGCAACCATCGAAAACGCAGCCCATCATGACGATGGCGCCCGTGGGCGCGATCTGTTTGGAAAAAACCTTGGTGCAATTCGGCGGAGCGAAAATCGCCTCGGCGGCGTCGAGACCAACCTTGCGGCGGTCGATGTCGAAGGCGGCGACCACCTCGATGTCCTGCGGCTCGTAAGGCCCAATCTTCCGGTGCATCAGCCCGACATCGGCGCCGTTCGTACCGTTGGCGCCGTTTCCACCGTGGGTGGCCGTCCGTCCGTAATAATTGATGCCCTGGAGGAGCGAACTGAAGCAGTTCCCCACTCCAACGACGGCAATTCTGATTTTGTTCATTATGCGAAAGACGGAGCTGAGCCGCAGTCCCTCCGGGAGGACCCGGGCTGAGGTCTGCCATGATAGAGCAAATGGACCGCGATGCAATCTCCGGTGTCGATTTCCCGCCCCCCCCGCCCGGACCGCCCCTTCCCCGGGGCGTCATTATGGGAATTTAGTTGATAAAGCCACCTGTCGGACGTGAGATAGGATGGATGCGCCGTAGTTCCCGAGTCCTTCTTTTCCTGATGGCCTCGGCTTTCGGAGCCCGGTTTGGCGCGGCCGGCCCGGCTTATTCGGTCGACGAGGCCGTCGCCCTGGCAAAAAAGCAGAACCCGGAAATCCTGATGGCCGCGAAACAGGTGGAGGCGGCGCGGGGTGGCGTGGTGGAAGCACGCGCCGGATTTCTCCCGGGGGTGGTTTCCAATGGGATCCTTCGGAAACGGGAACGCGCGGAGCCGTCGCGCCTGCGATCGGATGACTACGATGCCTCGGTCCAGATCGTGCAAAATCTTTATACAGGCGGCGCCATCACGAGCCAGCTCGCCATCGCACGCCTGATCGAGGAAAAGCGCACCCTCGAATACCAGGCGCTCGTCAATCGCGTCTCCATGGATGTGCGGCTGGTGTTTTACGACGTTCTCCTGAACCGCGCCCAGATTCGGGTCCGCGAACAATCGGTGCGCGTTTTCGAAGAAGAACTCAAGACCCAGCGGGAACGATTCGAGACCGGGACCGTCGGGTCGCTGAATGTCAGCCGGGCCGAGGTTGCCTTGGCGAACGAACAACCGGAGTTGATCGACGCCCAGACGCGCCTCCAGAATTCCGAGCTGAGGCTCGCTCAGTTGATCGGCGTGGATGCATCCGGCAAGCCGGTTTCGCGGGTCCAGGCCGCCGGGCAATTGCAATATGCGCCGAAGCATCCGGATTTGACCGAATGCCTTGCTTACGCGGACGTGACCCGGCCGGAAATCAGGGCTCGCCAGATCGACGTGGAAATCGAGACCCAGCAGTTAGCCCTCGATCGGAGCGCGACCCGCCCGCGAGTGGAAGCGTTTGCCGGCTACGAAGTTTATAGCGAGCGCGATCCGGAAGTCGGCCCAGAGTTCAACCACGGGTTTGTGGTCGGACTAAACGCGACCTGGCATATTTTCGACGGCTACGCCACCCGGGGCCGGCTTCAGGCCACCAACGCCCGTCGCGACGCGGCCCTTCATGCTTTGGAAGCGGCGAAGCTCTCCGTTGCCTCTGATGTGCGGAGCGCTTTTCTCGATCTCCAACAGGCGGAGCGCGTCCTTCAATCGGAAACGCGGAACGTGCAGAACGCCGACGAATCGCTCGAGATTGCGAAGGGAAATCTGGCGGCGGGCCTCGGCACCCAGCTCGATATTCTTCAAGCCGCTTCCGATGTGACCCGCACCCGCACGACCCGGGTCGGGGCGATCTATCTTCATAATGTGGCCATGGCGCGGCTGGCGCGGGCCTGTGCGCGCGAACCGGATTCGTTAGGGTTCGCGCCGAAGGTCACGAAAAAAACGCCTGGCACAAAGGCGGTGGCGGATATCGCGGCTCCGCCGACCACGTTAGGAGGGGCGCGATGATGGCGTTCTTCTTCTGTAGCAGTCGCCCTGCGGGCGACTCCAATGTGGGAGGGGCCTGTGTGCCCCGACTGGTCGCCGCGCAAAGGCGCCTCCCACTTTCGCTTCGCACAGCGAAGCGGCTACAGAAGATGGCCGTGGCCACGCTTGTCCTGATGGCCGCGCCGCACAGTTACGCCATTACTCTCAACGCGGCGTTCGCCCGGACGCTCGAGAAGAATCCCGAGATCGTTCAAGCCCGGATCGCTCTCGAACAGGCAGCCGGCCGCCGCCTGGTTTTGCGCTCGAACGCCCTGCCCGACCTCAGGATCCAGGGGCTCGCCGGCGTGCAAGGTGGAAAACGCGCGGACGAACCACCCATTCGGCCGTTCGCCTTTGCCCGCGGTTTCTTCACTCAACCGCTCTTCGACGCCGCCATTCCCGCTTCCCGGCGGCGCGGCGACATCGAAGTGCTCATTGCGCAACAGCGCCTGAACGTCGAGATCGTCCAGCAACTGCACACCGTCCAGATCGCCTTCTACAGCGCGCTCTACAATAACTCCCTCCACGCTCTTGGTGAGGCGCAACGGCAGCGGCTCGCCCAGAACGTCAGCACCCAGGATGAGCGTTATCGCGCCGGGCAAACGAACCGCGCGGGTTTGATTAGCGCGCAGTTGCTCGAACGCGAGCTCGAGCCGCGCATCCAGGAAGTGCAACGCGGCTATGAAGGCGCGTTGCTCACTCTGGCGACCGTCATGGGCAGCCAACCTGACGCCGCCGTTCGGCCCGATGGCCCATTGGAATTCAACCCGATCAACTACGATCTCGCCTCGGAAACGAAGGTCGCTCTCTCGGAACGCGCCGATCTCCAGCTCGCGCGGCTTCTGGTTCGGGCCGCTGAGGAAGATCAACGGATCATTGAAGCTCAATATTACCCGGCCCTCAACGCGACCATCTCCGGCACTTTCATTCCCGTCACGATCCACACCTCAAACAGCGGCGGTTCGGCCAGCGCCGACAACACCCTCTCGTCCGAAGGGGCCGTGGGCGTCGCTTACACCTGGCGGGTCGTGGACAACGGCAAAGTCGGCGGGCAGGTGGCGCGGCAACGCGCGATCCGCGAGATGAACGAGATCTCGCTCCGGCAACTCGAAACGAACACCTCTTTGGAATTGAAACGCATCTCGAACAATCTCCACGCCATCGAACGCCGCTGGAAATCGCTCAACGCCGCCGTCGCCGCCGCCGAACAAAACGTGAACGTGATCCAGCGCACGCTGGAGGAAGGGCTTTCCTCCCAGTTGGAATTTCGCACCGCCGAAAGCACTTTCCTCGAAACCAAGAGCGCGCTTCTTTCCGCCGCTTACCAGCAAAAGGTGGCGCGGGCCGAATGGGACCGCGCGACCGGCCGCTATTTTCAGTTTTCCGGGGACACCGGGAGCAACCTGCATTAGTTCCAGCCGTTGAAGTTTCCGCGCTCGAAAAATCTCATCCTCGCCGGCGTGGCCGCGGTCATCGTGGTGGTCGCGCTGATTTACTTTCTGACGTTGCCCGTCGCGGAAGTCGTGCCCGTGCAGCGCGGCACCGCCGTTTCGGCCATTTACGGCACGATCCGGATCGAGCCGTCGCTGGTCCTCCCGGTCCGCGCTCAAAACGCGGGATTTATTCAACTGGCCGAAGTGCTCTCCGCGGGACGCGGCGCCATCGGCCGCACCGTCGAGAAAGGCGAACTGCTCGCCACGATCGCCGACGAAGCCACCGCGCGGCAATTGAAAGAAGCGCGCGCCGATCTTCAGGCAGCAAGATTGCGCGCGGACCTGCCCCTGCCTTCCGCCGAGGCGCTCAAAGTGGCCGAAGACAACGCGAGCCGTCTCGAAAAACTTAGCGGGCTCAGCAACGTCCCCCAGGTCGAATTTGAAAAGGCGAAGAGCGACGTAAAACGCCTCCGGACCCTGCTCGAATCGGAACGGATCGAGCGCGAACGCAATCTCGCCATGCTCGAGGAAGCCGCCAAAAAGCTCGAGGACCAGATGAAAAATTCAGAGATCCGTTGCCCAGTCGATGGTCTCCTCACCGGAATCAAAACCATCGATGGCGAACTGGTGGCCGAGCGCGCCGAGCTCTTCACGGTTTCGTCGAAAAAGAATTACGTGCGCGGCGAAGTGGACGAGGAAGATGTCGGCGAGGTGAAAGTCGGGATGCCGGCGATCGTGCAGGTTTACGCGTTTCGAACCCGCCAGTTCCGGGCGAACGTTTCGGCGATCCAACCGGCAGCCGATGTCGAGACGCAGCGTTACACCATTGTGTTGGAGCTCGAGAATCCGCCCGAGAATTTGATGGCGGGAATGACCGGTGAAATGAACATCATCACCGGCAACCACGAAAACGCGCTCCTGGTCCCGACGCGCGCCCTGCTCATCGACCAGGCGCTCATCGTCAAAAGCGGCGTCGTCCAGGCCCGCACGGTGAAGGTCGGTTATCGCACCCTCGATTTCTCCGAAGTGTTGAGCGGCCTCTCCGAAGGCGATCACGTGATCCTGTCCGACCAGGACAAGCTGCGACCTGGAAAACCAGTGCGGCAGCGGTTGGCCAAAGTTGCGCCCCGCGCGGATCTCCGGTGACGCCGACGCTTTACATTGCGCTGCGCTTTCTCAGCCATCGCAAGCGCGCGTTCATCCTGAGTCTCTCCGGAGTCGTTTTCGGCGTCGCCATTTTCATCTGCACCCAGGCGCAAACCCAGGGTTTCGCGAAAAATTTTATCGATTCAACTCTCGGCAGTAATGGCGCGCTTCTCCTGCGTTCCCGCTTTCAGCCTGCCAACAGCGGACTCCTGGTTCCGCCGAAAAATGTCCGCGACCCCAATCAGCCCCGGCGTCATTCCCTCGATGGAATCACGAACGCGCCCGAGATCATGCGGGTGAGCCGGCAATTCGCCGATGTCGCGGCCTGCTCCGCAGTCTTGCGCGGCAACGTCAGTGCCCGGGCCGGCTTCGAAAACGCGACGGTCGATCTTTATGGGATCGACGCCGCGCCCCATCTCCAAACCACCAACCTCGCGGAGCAAATTACCGAGGGAAGCCTCGACGATTTCCAGAACAATCCGAACGCCGTCATCATCGGTTCGCGTCTCGGCAACGCGCTCCAGGCGCGGCCGGGCGATGGCCTGCAGTTGCTTGCGCCCGGCGGCGACTACCGCCGGTTCACCATCGCCGCGATTGCACGGAGCGGCGTCGGCGTGGTCGATGCCGCTCGCGTCTATTGTCACGTTCGGGTCGCGCAGACCCTCCTCCACAAGCCCTTTGCCGCCTCGATCATCCTCTACAAATTGCGCGATCCCGACCGCGCTCCGGCCGTGGCCCGTGCTTTCGAAACACTTTTCCAGCACGACGCCCAAAGCTGGCAGGACCGCGAGGAAGCCAACCTTCAGCTCTTCATCACCCTCCGGCTTTCCGCCGCGATCACTGTCTCGCTCATCATTCTGCTTGCCGGCTTCGGCATCTTCAACGTCCTCACCATGTCGGTCCTCTCGAAGATCAAGGAGATCGCGATCCTGCGTTCGATGGGTTACCGCGCTCGCGACATCTCTTCCATCTTTCTCTGGCAGGGCGCCATGATCGCCACCGCCGGCTCGCTCGTCGGTTGCCTGGCCGGCGCCTTTTTGACCTGGGCCGTCTCCCGCATCCCGATCCGGATTCGCGGCCTGATTTACGCCAACCATTTCCTGGTCACCTGGGATTGGCGCCACTATCTCTGGGCCACCATTCTCGCCATCATCGCCGTCTTCATCGCCAGCTACGTCCCCGCCCGCCGCGCCGCCCTCCTGGCTCCCGTCGCCACCTTGCGCGGCTCCAGCGCGTAGCAACCGACCAGCTTGGAAATCCCATCCGAATTTAACATGATGACCACCTCGCTAACCGCCATCCTTCGCGTTTCGCTCGTAAGTTGCTTTTTTTGCCTTAGCTTCCCGAGCTACGCAGCGCGGGATATCGTTATCCCCCCAAGTCCACTTCTATCGAAGACCGGCGACGTCCAGCGTTTCTATGGCCAGGTGAAAGCAATCGACGGCTCCGCCCGCACGATCACGATTGAGCTCGGAGCGCGTTTTGTCGTGCGTGTGCAAAAGGCAACGAAGATCACTCTGCGGGGCGGGGCTGCCGCGACCTTTGACAACATCACGACTGGCGCCGGTGTCGATGTGGTGGCGCGTCGGGGAGCAGGCAACACTTGGACCGCGCTCCAGATTACCTTGGAACGGGGCGCGCACTTTCCGGACGTGATCTCTGCAAAAACGGTAAAGGGCCGAACCATCACCGGGCCGGAGGTTATGAACCTGATCACCTACGAGCCGCCTTCCGAGACCGTCAATCGCCATATCGATTTCGGACACGGCTCCGGCCTATTTCTCCTCTTGCTGCGACCAGATGGGACGGTCGCGAACGCGCGGCCGATCAAGTCCACGGGTGTTAAGGAACTCGATGACCGAGCCATTAACCGGTTGATGAAAATGAAGTTCCAGCCGGGCGCGCTGGCCGAGGTCCGCGTGCCGGTTAGCTTTTTCTCTTTCCGAAGTTACTAATCGGGCATAGTGGAAGTCACCCCGAAGGACCGGTGATCATCGCCGTCCTTATCACCAGCTACGTCCCCGCCCGCCGCGCTGCCCTTCTGGCTCGTGTCGTGACCCTTCGCGGCTCAAGCGCTTAGGTGAGCGCGCATCGGCGACGCTCCCGACCTGCTGAATTCAAATCTAAAATGCTTGGACCCGACGCATGAAAGCGCGACCCTGTCCTTGGGAAACTTCCTGATTGATTTCCCGTATTCAATATATGGACGGTTAGCCTGCATTGGAGGTGATTATGTTCCACACACGGAGAAAGTTCCTAAAGACCGCTGTCGGCGCAGTCGCGGGTACCACGTTATTCGACGCCAGGAGGTTACTCGCGGCCTCTCCAAACATACGAATGGATGTCGGGGGGATGACCGCTACCACACCTGCGCTCGTATCCTACGGGAATGCCATCACGGCGATGAAGGCATTGCCGGCCACAAACCCGTTGAGCTGGGCCTACCAGGCGGCGATCCACGGGACGACTTTGAGCGGCTCATTCCCAGGGTGGAGAACGTGTGAGCACGGCTCTCTTGAATTCCTTTCGTGGCACCGGATGTACCTCTACTGGTTCGAACGAATAATTCGCAAGCAATCGGGAGATCCGAACTTCGCCCTTCCATTCTGGAATTACGAGTTAGCGTCCGAGCGCCATCTTCCGCCACCCTTTGGGGCAGCGGGCACCGGACTCCATGTCCCTGATGCTGATCGCGGGAGCGGATGGAATGCCGGAACCTCATTTTTGCAGGCTTCAACAGTTTCCACAGCCGGGTGCCTGCCGCAGTTGGCTTTCAATTCATTTAGCGGGAATCTCGAAGGCACCCCCCACGCCGCGGTTCACATCGCTTTTGGCTCAACCGGCGGCTGGATGGGGTCCGTGTCGACCGCCGCGCAGGACCCGATCTTTTATCTGCATCACTGCAATATCGATCGCATATGGAACGCCTGGCTCGCGCAAGGCGGCGGGCGGAGCAATCCGCTGACGGATTCAACGTGGAAAACAAAAAAGTTTGTCTTCTTTGACGAGAACGCAAAGCAAGTCACAATGACTGGTTGCGACATTCTTCGCGCGCAGGAGCAACTCAACTATACCTATGCCGGCGAGCCGCCGCAGGTGAAGCAGTACTGCCCCCGGCGGTGGCCGTGGTGGATCAACGTCTACGAGATCCTGCTGAAGTTGCCGCCGATCAAGTGGCCGCCCGGGCCTGATCCGGGCCCGATTGAAATCGACATCCGCCGACTTCGAGACCGATTGACGAAGACCCTTGGCAAGGACACAGAGTTTGCGCTCCAGCTCACCGACGTTACCGCCGATCGCCAGCCCAACGTTTATTGGGAGATTTATTTTGGCCTGCCCAAGGAGGAGCGCGCCACCTCGGAGAGCCCGCATTACATCGGCAATCTCGCCCTCTTCGGCGGCGGCGTGCGCGGCCCCGAGGGACACGGAGCCGCCCATGGCGCGGCATTCGCGTTTCGGATCGATGAGGCTCTGAAGGCAAGCCTCTCGCAGGAGAATCAGGGGCCAGTCCTCCTCCAATTTGTCGCGCGGGGCGCTGGAACGAACGAGCCGAAAGAATTGCGCAGCAATGCCAGTGTTAACATCGGCAACGCGGTGATTTCGGTTCGGCGTTCACAAGAAAAGAAGGATTGAGGCCGATCCGTTCGCTTTTGGCGGCGACCGCCGTGACGTTTACAATCACGGCGCGTTTGCCTCCGATAGTGATTCCGGCCCAATCTGATGCGGTAACTGTTCAAGTCAGCCTTGCCGCGGACCGGGAACAATTGCTCGCGGCGGCGGCCGATCTCACGTCCGATGTCGTCCTCGATCTCGACAAGATTGAGACAGAACGGCCACCGGGCGTTTACTTCGAAGTGTTCGTTCACTCGGACGCAGAGGCCCGCGGACGCTCGGTGGGCAATCTGGCGCTTTATGGAACTGGAATTCGAAGCGAATCGGATGGCGTTTTCCAACCGGCGCATGCTCGACTCGTTATCACAGAAGAGCTCCGCATCGCGCTGAGAAAAAGCTCTACGATCTTGGTTACTTTCGTCGCTCAGGGAGCCGGAGGAGCAGCGACAAATGCACGCACTTTGTCCGCCGTAACGATCCAGGAGCCCTCGATCGCTATCGCACCCAAGATCCGGGAGTAACAAACTTTTCACCTCTATCGCCAAGCACGTCCCGCCCTCCCTCGCTCCGATGGGAATCCTCCGTGGCACCGACGTCTGGGTTAGCTTCTCCTCGTTCCGAAGCTACTAATAGCAAGGGATCGAGGGCGCGGCATCGGCGTCTAGCAGGCACCCGGCGCTCCCACACCGCCGAAGCAGCGGCGGGCGGATGGCGTTTCGGATAGGCGGTCTTCTCTGACCGAATGCTGCGGTGCTCAAAAGCGCCAGCATGGAAAAGCAAAAAATATGACCCTAACCCTTCTCCCACTTACCATTTGGGATCCGGAGAAGGTTCAAATCGCCCACCCCACGATGTCCGTCAGTCTCTTGACGATTTGAAAAAATTGAGTGTCATACAAGTCCTGAAAAATTTTTACGCATGATCGAGGTCACGGATCTGAAGAAGACTTTTGGGGCCATCACGGCGGTGGATGGGGTGTCGTTCACCGTGAAAACGGGGGAAGTTCTTGGGTTTCTCGGGCCCAATGGCGCGGGCAAATCGACCACGATGCGGATGATTACCGGGTTCATTCCGCCGTCGGCGGGCGAGGTCTCGGTGGGCGGGTTCAATATGCTGGACAACCCGATTCCGGCCAAACGGCTGATCGGGTATTTGCCGGAGAACGCTCCTTCCTACACCGACATGACGGTGCGGGGATTTCTGGGCTTCACCGCCGAACTCCGCGGACTTCGCGGCGACGCGAAGGAGGAGGCCATCGAGCGCGTGGTCGAGATGTGCTTTCTCGACTCGGTCCTCCACCAGAGCATCGACACTCTGTCCAAGGGCTACCGGCACCGGACCTGTTTCGCGCAGTCGATCATTCACGATCCCGAAGTTCTCATTTTGGACGAGCCAACTGACGGGCTCGACCCGAACCAGAAGCACGAGGTCCGGACGCTGATTCGCAAGATGGGTGAAACCAAGGCGATCATCTTCTCGACCCACATCCTCGAAGAGGTCGAGGCCGCCTGCTCGCGCGCGATCATCATCGATCGCGGCCGGATCGTGGCGAACGGGACGCCGGAGGAATTGAAGCAGCGCTCGGAACATGCCGGCGCGGTAACGGTGCGATTGGTCGGCGGAGATGCGGCGGCGGTCGCGCAGAGGCTCAAGCAACTTCAAGCGGTCGGAAAATGCACCGTCCTGGCCGAGTCGCCCGTGACGATTCGGGCTTACGCGAAGAAGAACGGCGCGCCGGGTGAATTGGCGCGGGCCATCAGCGAGATCGCCCTCACGGAGCGGTGGAAGATCGAAGAGTTGCACACGGAAGAAGGCCGGCTGGATGAAGTCTTCCGCGGCATCACCCGTCCAGAAACGAAGCAGGAAGGGGATTCGGAATGAGCGAAGCGGTCCTCACCAAATCTTCAGCGACCAAGGCCACTACCGTTGCGCCGGAGAAACCCTCCGGCGGAACCGCGCTTCGGCATATTCTCTCGATCGCAAAGCGCGAAGTGACCGGCTATTTCGCTTCCCCCGTCGCCTACGTTTTGATCGTAATCTTCCTGCTCCTGACCGGCTTCTTCACCTTCATGGTCGGCAACTTTTTCGGACGCGGCCAGGCGAATCTCCTCAGCTTTTTCGTCTGGCACCCATGGTTGTATCTGTTTCTCGTGCCGGCCGTCGGGATGCGGATGTGGTCCGAGGAACGGCGACTCGGGACGATCGAGTTACTCCTGACAATGCCGATTACGCCGTGGCAGGCGATTGTCGGAAAATTCCTGGCCTCGTGGCTGGTGCTCGCGATTGCCCTGGCGCTGACTTTTCCGATCGTCATCACCGTCAACTACCTCGGCCATCCCGACAACGGCGTGATCGTCGCGAGTTACATCGGCAGCCTCCTCCTCTGCGGCGCTTACCTGTCGGTCTCCGCCATGACGTCCGCCATGACGCGCAACCAGGTCGTCAGCTTCATTCTCTCGGTGGTGCTCTGCCTTTTCCTTATCCTGGCCGGCTGGCCGCCGGTGACGAATCTGCTCACGCAATGGGCGAGCTCGTGGCTGGTTGAAACCATCGCGGCCTTCAGCGTGATGACCCATTTCGAGAGCATCCAAAATGGGGTGATCGATTCCCGGGACGTGATCTTTTTTCTGTCGGTGATCGTTTTCTGTCTGTTCGCGACCAGCGTGATCATCCGCGCACATCGGGCCGGCTAGCGTTATGGATTCGACCAAAAAGAAACAGCTCGAGACGTTTCTCTATTCCACGATCGGGATCGTGGCGATGGTCCTGATCCTGATCGCGATCAACTTCATCGCCTCGCGCGCGCGGGCCCGGGTCGATCTCACGAGCGAGAAGGCTTATACGCTGTCGCCCGGGACGCGGGCGATTTTGGCGAAGCTCGATACGCCGGTTCAGATCCGGTTCTATTGCACCAAGAACGCCAGCGCGATGCCGGTTTTCCTGACGAATTACGCCCAGCGGATCGAAGATTTGCTCGGCGAATACCGGCAGGCGTCCAAAGGCCAGATCGAGATCCAGCGATTGAACCCGGAGCCGGACTCTGACGCGGAGGACTCGGCGCGTTTGGACGGCGTGGAACCGCAACAAACACGGACCGGCGAGAGAATCTATCTCGGCCTCAGCGTCGGGATGCTCGACCAGAAACAGGCGCTTCCGTTTTTGACGCCAGACCGTGAGCGGCTCCTCGAATACGACATTTCCCGGGCAATCGCGCGCGTCACCACCGCTGAAAAGCCGGTGATCGGCGTGATGAGCCCGTTACCGGTGATGGGCGAAACGAACCCGATCATGACGCAACGCGGCCAGAACGGGACGCCGCCGTGGGCATTCATGGCAGAGCTGAAACGCGACTTCAACGTCAAACAGGTCGAAGTCACGGCGGACAAGATCCCCGACGACATCAAGGTGCTGGTCGTGATTCATCCCAAGAACTTTTCGGACGTCGCCCAGTATGCGCTCGACCAATTCGTCCTGCGCGGCGGGAAGCTGGTTGCGTTTGTCGATCCGCTCTGCGCGCTTGACCGGTCGGCGCAGTCGCCCATGGGAGGGATGCCGCCGCCGAGCACCTCGAACCTGGACAAATTGTTCAAAGCGTGGGGCCTGAGCTTCGACACGGCCACGGTGGTCGTCGACATGGAGCATGTGGCGCAGTTGCAACAAGGCCCCAACCCCACGGTCCTGGCATTAAATGAAACCGCCATCAACAAGGAGGATGTCGTTTCGGCTCAGGCAGACAATCTGTTGATGGCGCTCGCCGGTGCCTTCACCGGGACCCCGCCGGACGGGCTCACGAAAACGATCCTGATCAAATCCTCGAAGAATTCAGCAGTGACCGATGCCCGGATGGCCGCGATGGCCCCCGGGCAAATCGCGAGTAGTTTCGCCGCCACCGGGACGGAATATTCCCTGGCGCTCCGGCTGACCGGCAAATTCAAGACGGCTTTCCCCGATGGCAAACCAAAGCCGGCGGCGAGTCCCGCTGAGCAGAAGCCGGAAGAAAAACCGGCCGAAACGGGATTGAAAGAATCGGCCCAGCCGAGCGCCGTCGTCCTGATCGGCGACGCGGACATGATCCAGGACCCGCTGTCCGTGCGAGAAATTCAGGGCCTCGGGCAACGATTGATCATGCCGCTCAACAGCAATTTGAGCTTCGCCCAGAGCGTGGTCGAGCAACTGGCCGGAGACAGCAACCTTATCACGGTCCGGAGCCGGGCGTCGCGCGAACGTCCCTTCACGGTCGTGCAGAAACTCCAGGCTGAGGCCGACGCGAGTTACCGCAGCAAGATCAAGGAGCTCGAGCAAAGCCTCGCTGAGACCCAGCGCAAAGTGAACGAGCTGCAACAGAACAAGGACGCCAACCAGCGGTTTATTCTTTCGCCCGAACAGCAGCAGGAACTGGTCAGCTTTCGGAAGAAGGAAGCGGAATCGAAAACGCAGCTGAAACAAATGCGCAAGAAGCTCCGGTCGGAGATCGATTCGCTCGAGAACCGGATCAAGTGGTTCAACATCGCCGGGATGCCCGCGGCGGTGATCGTAGCCGGGTTCGCGCTCGCGCTCAGGAAACGGAAGCGCCAATGAAAGGGAAACAGCTCGCCGTTGTCCTGGTCGTGCTCGCCGTAATCGGCGGTGTCGCTCTGTTTCTCCAGCAGCGCAATGCGGCGTCATGGAGCAGCAGCTCCGTTAAGGCCACCGGCAAGATTCTCGATTTTCCGCTCAATGACGTTTCCCAAATCACGATCAAGGCGAGCAGCGCCGAATTGAACCTCGCCAAAAAGGATGGTGTCTGGAAGGTGAAGGAGCGGGCGGATTATCCGGCCAACTTCGATCTCATCAGCAGCCTGCTCCGAAAAATCTGGGAACTGCGCGCTGTCCAGGATGTGAAAATCGGTCCGTCGCAGTTTGGCCGGTTGCAATTGCTCGATCCCGGTTCGGACCCGAACAGTGGCACCCTGCTCGATTTGAAAGGGGACGGCGGCAAACGGATTGCCGCGCTGCTGATTGGGAAAAAATACCTGAAGCAATCCGATGGCTCATCTTTTGCCCCGCCGGAGGGCATGCCGTCGGGCCGTTACGCCCGCACCGTCGATAGCGCGAACCGAGTCGTCCTTGTGGCCGACACGCTCGATGAAGTCGATCCAAAACCGGAGAAATGGTTGAGCCGCGACTTCATCAAGGTTGAGAATGCGAAGACGATAACGCTCGCCGGCGCCACGCCGCCGATGAATTGGAAATTGACGCGCGATACGGCGACGTCGCCTTGGAAACTGGCGGATGCGAAGCCAGGTGAAGAACTCGACGTTACCAAAGCTTCAGCAATCGCGGCACTTTTCTCTTACGCGCCTGTCGCCGACGTCATGGCCCCGGACGCCCCGGTGGCAGAAACCGGTCTCGATAAACCCGCGGTTATCACGATAGAGACCTTTGACGGTTTCGTTTACACCCTCAAAATCGGGAAACCGGTTGGAGAGAATTATCCCGTCCTGGTTTCCGTCGCCGCCACCCTTCCGAAAGAGCGCACACCAGGCAAAGACGAAAAGCCCGAGGACAAAGCGAAGCTCGACCAGGAATTTCAAATCAAGCAAACGCAGCTCACAGAAAAGCTGGCGAAAGAACAAAAACTCGAGCCCCGCCCTTACCTCATCGCAAAGGGCACCGTCGAGCAGTTGCTCAAGGAACGGAGCGGCCTCCTCGCCGCGAAGACCCCGACGCCAACTCCGGCGGTTGGCACTCCGACGCCGGCGCCGACCCAAAAGCAGCGCAAGTAGGATCGAATTGGCGGAGCGAAACGGATTTCACTGCGACGCCGACTGAAGCTACGGTCAACATTCAGGAACGCCTTCAGGGCGCTCCGTGGTCGCTTTACTGTCCTGGGGTGACTCATCGACTCAGACGGCCGGAGAAAGGACAAGGGGCAGCCCGTCCTAGGGCTGCCCCTTTCCTTTCCGTCAAGAGCGTTGGCGATCCGTCCCTGGATTACTGGGTATTACCTCGATAATAGGTATCGGTTGCCGCATCATTATAGGGTCGGTTCACGCCTCCATACGGGTTGTTCCCATTGAGCTCGAACACGTTGTTTATGACCCGGACGAGGTTGCTGCTAAAAAGAATTTTAATGCAGGCATCAACAGGGTTGACCGGCAAGACGTGAGTGAAATAGTTTTCGCTGATCTGCACCGAGTGACTATTGTTTAGCAGGATGCAGTTCTCGTCTGTTTCGTCAGTGCCTACGCCGACGAATGAATTGGCCGAAATCACCGCATCGGTAGAACTATTCAAAGCCAAGTCATCACCGGATGAAGTATACGGAAGGGTGTTACACGCCGGCCGGGGGTGACACCCCTCGGGCTGGCCATTGTCATCGCAGCATGGATCAGCATATGCGCCGCTAACGTGGATGAAGAGTATTTTTGATACTTTGGCACCGCGAAGATTGGTAAGTCGTATTCCGTTCTGGAGAGCGCCCACATGCCCGTTAACCAGATGAAATGCCGATCCCAAATTGGGAGCCGACGAGCTGAGGTCGATGACGGGCACTCCAAAATCGCCGCAGAACGCAAACTCAAACCCGTTCAGGTAAAGACCTTCTACCCATCCGGACGTCTGCAAGGCCGCATTGCACCACCATATCATTAGGTTGGACAATTGAAGTCCAGTAGTCTTGTAATCGTTGGAGGACACCCACTTGATGCCGTAGTCTTGGCCCGGGTCCCCCCAGCCCGGGTCCGCGCCGGCTACGACGTCCCCTTTCTCAACCGGAGTGTTGCTGATGCCAAAGGGTGGGCGCGGCTGCTCCCAGGGCCCGGCGCCCATTACGCCGTCCTGAAACCGAGGGAGGCCGATGATCTCCGCTTTGTCGATCACGGCATTCTGCGCTCGCTCAAGATAGATTCCGCCGTTCCAGAAACCGGCGACGGAGTTCCCTTGGAGAGATCTAATGATTTGCACATTGTGAATGGTAGCGCTCCGGACCTTGTCGTTTGAGCCCGACGGATTAAAAACCGCATAAATTGCGGTCCCGCAGGCCCTGGAATTCGCTTGAAGGGTGAGTCCGTCGACCTGAAGAGTGGCGGAGCCCATATTATAACCCCAGATGCCTCCGGAGGGGTTACCCGTAAAGACGATGGTTGATACTCCTGGCCCGTCGCCATAGAAGCGATAGGACGTATTCGCCGGAAGCCAAATAAAGCCGGTGTAGTTATAACTCCCCGGAGGAAAGTAGATACTGCGACCGGCGTTCGCGGGACCGGCGTTAACAGCGGCGTTGATGGCCGCCGTATCGTCCTGTCCATCGTTGGGGATTGCTCCGCCTGCGTAAGCGGGATCGGTCACGTTGATACGATCCTCGGCCATTGCTGGCAGGCAAAACCCAAGGCTCAACAGCAGGACAATAGAAAATAAGCGTGTTCTCATGCGAAATAATTCCTTAATTCTTGATCCACCTTACGGGTTGTTCCCACAGACATTCGAAGTCGAAGGGTAGTTCCCGCAATAATACGGCGCGGGCGTCCCCGTCACCGCCACCCAATACTGGCCGTGGCCGAAGTCAGTGAACAAATTATCGGTAATCCGAAGTCCGGGGCATTCACCCCATACGACAACACCCGTGCCGAGGCCCGGCGCAAGCATGTGGTTAAAGTTGTTTCCATTAAGTTGGAGAGACGTTGTGTTAAGTCCTGTAATGCCGTTTTCACCCGGGCCGTTAGCGTCTCCTCCGTAAAAGGAGCATTGCGACACCGTCACATTGAACCCATCGCTGATTTTCAACATGTTGCTGACAGTGGCTCCCGGAGCATTGTGAACGAACCGGACGTTCGATATCTTGGCAAAGCTGGGTTTTGTCAGAACGAGGCCGTCACCTATCATATCGATCGTTCCGTTGACCAAGTGGAACGCCCCTCCCTGGGCGAGCGTGGTGACATTCAGATCCACGGCGGGCAATCCGCCCCGGCCGCACGAAGTAAATTCGAATCCTGTCAGGTAAACACCTTCGATGTGTCCGGTCGTCCGCAAGGCGGTATTGCACCATTTGACCTGGATGTTCGACATGTTGAAGCCGGTGGCGGCCTGCGGCGGGCTGCCCCCCGGCGGTTCGAACCAGATCCCAGTTGTCGTGGCGGTGTTGCCGGTAATCTCGACTTTATCAAGAACCGAGTGGGTCGCGCCCACAAGGTGGATCCCGTTAGACCAACTGGTCCCATTCGTTCCGTCTGTGGAGGTTCCTTTGATTTGGACGTTGTGGATCGTCGCAGCCCGGTATACGCCGTTTCCAAACGTCGCGTCGATCGCTGTTGCGCAACCAGATGAGTTGGCCTGAAGGGTAAGGCCCTCCACGACAAGTGAATTCTGCCCCATACTTGGCGCGTTGATGCCTCCAGAGGAAGCATTCGTGAATATGATCGTGGAGACGCCCGGACCCTCGCCATAAAACCGAAAGGGCTTGCCGGCCAGGGAGCCCTGCAGGATCATCGAGCCGTTGTAGTTATAAGTCCCGGCCGGGAAATAGATGCTCTGACCCTTGGTAAGGGCAGTGTTGATCGCCGCCGTATCATCGGCGCCGTCGTTTGGCACGGCCCCATAGGCCGTGACGTTGATCCTGTCAAAGCCTACCCCCCTGGCGGAGAAACAGGCGAATAAACTTAGGAGAATAATTGCGAGGATTGGAGACAGTCGTTTTTTCATAGGAACTGATGGATGCACAGGCTTTCTGGCTGTTGGGTTTGGTTTAGTAATGAGGGGTTTGGCAGCGAAATGTGAGAGGTGTCTTGGGAGAGTTGTTACAAGGGGAGATCGAAATTGTGGCGCTCCTTTTAACTCGGGCTCACTGGTGGCGCGAAATAATCAGTTTGAGTACACTTTGAAACACTTTGAGAACAGAATTCCGGCGTTGGGGTTCGTTTGTCTCTCTGTCTGCTATTTCCCCGAGGGGAAATGGCGGTCGCTCCGACTTTGGAGCGGGAGCGCAGCCGCGAAAAGGATTTCGCTGCGATTGCGACTGAAGCTACCCTGAAAAACATGGACGCTGAAGTTTCACTCAGCTGTGAGGGCATCGAACGCTTCCTCGGCGAGGAAGATTCGCGGGTGCATGCGTTGCGCGGCGTCTCGCTTCAACTCGAGCGCGGAACGGTGCACGCGGTCGTGGGACCTTCCGGCTGCGGGAAGAGCACGCTGCTATACATTCTCGGTTTGCTCGACCAGGCCGATAGCGGCAGCGTCGCGATCGAAAATGAGATCGTTTCCCATCTGGCTCATGATGCGCTCGACCGGAAACGAAATGAGCTCCTCGGGTTCATTTTCCAGTTCCATTTTCTTCTCGAGGATTTCACCGCCCAGGAAAACGTGATGATCCCGATGCGGCGCCTGGCGGCCGCGACGGAAGAGGAAATGCTGGCGCGTTCCGCCCATTTGCTCGATGCGGTGGGGCTGGGCGGGAAACTGAAGCGGCCCAGCCGGCATCTGTCCGGCGGCGAACAACAGCGCGTGGCGGTCGCCCGTTCCCTGGCGAATAACCCGAGCGTGATTCTCGCCGATGAGCCGACCGGAAATCTCGACAGCGCGAATTCCCGGCGCGTCTTCGAGCTGCTGCAACGAATCGTCCAGGAAGAGCGCAAGGCGATGCTCCTGGTGACCCATAACCCCGAGATCGCCGAGGCGTGCGATTGGATCCACGAGATGCAGGACGGATTGATCGTCGGCAGCCATCCGCGCCGGCTGCGCTACGGCTAGGGCCGGTTGCGTCCGTCGAATTCTCGCGGCGGCTGCGAAACGTCCGGGAGCAACTCAAACATCGCAGCGGCTTCCGAATTCAAAAGGCGCGCCTCGCGGAGCCATTCCTCGCCTTCGACTTTTCCGCCGTCGCGCCGTTGGACGCCGGCAAAAAGATACTGGAGCGGCCGTTGCGCCCAGCGCGAAATGTAGGTGCCTGTGACCAGAGTGCGGTAAAGCGGAACGCGAAAGCCGGTATCCGACAGGCAGAGAACGGGACGATCCTCGAGCGCGCTCAGCAACGATCGGCCCTGGGTATAAAGGACATCCTCTTCGAACCCGAACGACTCGAGAATAGTGGGCACGACATCCAGGTGAGTCGTGGGCACTTCAAGTCGCAGCGGCCCGGGTCCGGCATCGGGCAGATGCATCCAAAGAGGCGTCCGGGCCTGGAAATCGTTCAGGACCGCGGCATGCGTGATCTGGCCGCGCTCCTCGAATTCTTCGCCGTGATCGCCCAGGATCACGACCAGGGTGGAGTCGAGCTCGTTGCGCGCTCGCAGATCATCCAGGACCCGGGCGATCTGCTCGTCGACAAAGTGGCAGGCGTTGCGATAGCGATTCCGAACGAATTCGAGCTCCTCCGGAAAACCAAGGATCATCTGCGAGCCATTCAACGGCGGCGCCGGTTGAAAAACGGCGTGCTCCTGCGGAAACGGGTAGGGCCAGTGGGTGGCGTCGAAAGCAATGAAATCGAAATTGAAGGTCCCCGCAGGCCGGGACGCGCGATCCTCCAGGTATCGGTCGATCATTCGCCGGTCCTCGACGTCCTGCGAACCCTTCTCTACATCCTGCTCGACGGTCCCGGGCGGGAGGAGGACGGAGAGACCGATGTATTTCAACTGCTTCTTTTTCGCGACGCGGAGGCGATAGCCGTTTTTTCCGAGCAGCGTCAGGAACGGATCGGGCATGTTCGCGCGGCTCAAATGATGGAGGTGATAGCCACTCAAGCCGGTGAGCTGGGAAAAGATGCCGAACTGGGTTGCGTTCCCCCCGCTCCAATGCCGGCGCTGAAGCCGGACTTGGAAATGATCCGCGTAGGCCATCAGCCGCGGCATCGTCTTTTCATCGATCGCGTCGAAACGGAATGATTCGATATTGATCCAGACGATGTTGCGCGGCCGCGGGATGGCCGGCATTCGCTCGGTCCGCTTTGGGTCGAAGTAAGCCGCGGTGCGGGTTCTCGATTCCAAAGTGGGAAGGGCTGGCCGGTCGCCCTGGGGGCCGGCGTTCGCCTGCATCACGTGCAGGAACGACGGCACGTAATCGTGGTAGGCGACGATCACGTGTTCTTTCGAGTTTTGGTGAAAGCGCGCGTGCAACCGGAGGGAGAGATGTACGAGCGCGAAAACCAGGACGAAGGAAACGCAGCCGGTCCGCAGGAGTCTCTCATTCGACCGCTGCGAGATGCGATCGCTGAGGAAGCCAAGGGCCGTGCCCAGCAAAACCACCGTGCCCACGCCGAGGGCAAATTCCGTTTCGCCCAGACCGACCGCGGCGATGGCGGCCCGATTCGTTAGGAGTTCCCAGAGAATATCGCTCAACAGTTCAATCCCGAAGGCGCGCCGCACCAGGACCCAAACCACGACCCAGATAAACCAGATAAAGAACGAGGCGAAAACGGCGATGCGCAGAAAGGCCGGGATGCGCCACCGTCGCAGGAGATAGAGAAAAGTCGTCAGGACGGCGCATCCGAAAACGCCGACGTGGAAATGCAGGGTGTAGCGAAAAACGTTAAACCAGGTGCGGTCGATAACCCCGCCGAAAACCTGGAGCTTGTTGAGGACGGTGAGAATTACGCCGACCGCCAGAACCAGGACGCAGTAAGGCGCCCATCCGAAGGGCTTCCGGCCGGGAGAAATGTTGTCGGGACGATGCAAGCCGGGAGACATAGCAAGCGGCGCAGCCCGCGGCAACTGTTTGCGCGGAGCGCTAGTCTCCGCCGGTGGCGGCCGGCGGGACCGCGCTCTTCCGTTTGAAAAGCTGGTCGAGAACGGCGCGATCGCTTTGGTCGAGTCCGAAAATGCGCCAGGCAAGGAAGTATCCCGCCAGGTAAAGGGCGGCGGACGCGATTTCCATCCAGGGACCATGAAGCGTGAGGCGGAGGAGCACGGCGAAAGGAAGCGGCGCGAGAGCGGCGATCCAAGGCTTGGCCAACGCCCGCCACGGCCAGCGCCACTCGACCAGCCACGCGATTTCAATCCAGCGGAGCACGCCTTTGATCACGTACGGAGTGAAAATCCCGAGAGCCGCCCCGGGCGCGCCGAACGCCGGGATCAGGATCAGATTCAAACCAACGGCGGCGACAAACGCGATGGTGGAGTTCATAAGATTGATCTTGGGCCGCTCGACCATCAGAATCGTTTCGCCGAGACCGACGAACGCATTCAGAGCGCAAGCTCCGCCGATGATGGCGGCCCAGACGCCGCCACGCTGAAAAGCGGGGCCGAAGATCATCATGATGGCGCCCCCAGCCAGGGACAGGACGCCAACCGATGGCAACAACAACGCGAGCATCCAACGCGCAAGATAAGCGTAACTCGCCTCGGCCGAACGGATCTGGCCGGCCGCGATTTGCCGCGCCACGATCGGCGTAAAGATCGGGGTGAACGACTGGCTTACTTTGCGGAGGCCGCCGCCGACTTCGAGCGCTGCGGCATAGATGCCGAGGGTCTCCAGAGTTACGCCCGGGGCGCGCCCGACGAACCATCCCAGCATGATGAGGTCGATCCGCATGATGCCGATGTTGAGCAAATCGTAGAGAGCAATCGGCGCCGAAGCGCTCAGGAGCCGGGGCACCAGGTCGTCATCGGATGAGCCGGGGGTTGGTCCGAAGGAAAATAAACGCCGCGCGAGAATGAACGCGACGACGCCGGAGGCAAGCGTCCCCACGATGGCGGCGATTTCGGGCGCGAGATCCCTGACCCCCAGCGCAAAGGCAAGCAGAAGCGCCCCGGCCGTTCCGAAGCTTTCGGTCAAGCCCCGCGAATAGATGTCGTGGTGCATCACCGTCATGCCCCGCGAAATCGCGGTGCTCACCCGGTAAAGAGTCACGCCCGGCAACGCCAGCAGCATGACGGCGATAGCGGGCACAAATTCGGGTCGGATTCCAAGCGAAGGACCCCAGTTCCAAACGGCGAGAAAGCCGCCGGCCGCCAGGAGAAGACTGCTGCCGAACGAGACCGCGAGCGCGGTGTTCATAACCCGGCGGCTGCTGGCGCGGTTGCCGGCTCCCTCCGCCTTGGCGATGAACGCAATGGCGCTGTAATCGAACCCGAGCGTGGAAAACTTGCTCACCAAATCCATCGTCGCCCAGGCCAGGCCGAAGATACCGAGCGCGACGCTGCCGAAGAGCCGCGCGACTAAGAAGGTAAAAATGCCACGGAGATTGGAGGCCAGAAACGCGATCGCGTTGATGAAGACGCCGCGCGCCAGAACCACTCCATCCGCCGAATTGTCGGTCGCCAGAGTTTCCGCCACGGGGTCCGCTTCCATGTTCGTCAGTGGCCTTTGGCCGCAGCGTCACGATAAACCTGCATGGTTTCCTGTGCGCACCGATCCCACGAAAAATCCCGGGCCCGCGACAATCCCTGTTCTGCCAGCGACTGTCGCAGCCGGGCCGATTTGACGAAATCTTTCAGCGCCCTCGAAAGGCCGTCGAGATCACCCGCCGGAAAAAGAAGGACAGCGCCTGCCGTGACTTCGCGAAACGGCGCGATATCGCTCGCGATCACGGGGCAGGCACAGGCCATCGCTTCCAAGACCGGCAGGCCGAACCCTTCGTAAACCGAAGGTTGAACCAGGCCGCCGGCGGCTTGCAGCAGAGTAATCAAATCCTGGCGCGCGATGGTTTCGAGCCAGACGATTCGATCCGCGACGTGGAGGCGATTCGCCAACCGAACGAGCGCACCCCGGCCCTTGCGTCTTTGGACAAGCACAAGCTGCCACGGCGGCGGGACCGCGGCGGCGAAAGCGGCAATCGCAAGGTCGTGCCGTTTGCTCGCGGTGTTTGCTCCAACGAGAAGCAGGTAGGGCGACTCCGTTCCGATCAGTTTTGCGGCGCGCGCCTTTGCCGCATTCAGATCGACTGCAGGACGCAAATCGGCATCCGGTCCCAGCGAAATCACGCTCAAACGCGCGGCGGCTTCCGGACAAACCGCGCAAATGCGATCCGCGGTTGCTTTGCTTTGCGCGATCAAACGGGTGGCGTGCTTGAGAGCGCGCCAAATGGCCTGCGGATAATAAACGCTCTTCACGACCCGCTCGGGGCCCTGCAAATGCAGGTCGGGCCTTTCGAGTGCCATGACATCGTGGATCGTCACCACGCTCGGGCACGGCAACCCTCGGGGCATCAGGTTGTGGGGCGCGTGGAAAACATCGACGCCGTCAAAGGAAGCATAGCGCCGCGGCCAAAGAAGCGGCCAGGGCGAGTTCGGCCCCGGCCGAACGACCACCGCGGAGGTGTTCGTCGCCGGCGAAAGCGGCTGGGGAGCGAGCGGATGCGCCCAAAAGAAAAAATGATCGGCAGGGGCCAGACCGGGCAACCGTTCCACCAAAGCCTGCACGTACGCCCCAATCCCGCTCGGCTTCTCGCGAACATAGCGCGCGTCGAGGGCAACCCGGATCGGCTCACGCGAGACCGCGAGGTGTTCTTGCATCGGACCTGCCCCTAAAATAACAATGGTTCCGATGCAATTCGCAATGGTGTCCCCATGAAACGTGTTTTTATCACTGGAGCGAGCGCTGGGATCGGCCTGGCGACCGCGAAACTGCTGACCGCCCAGGGGCATGAGGTCTGGGGAACGTCTCGCGACATCACCCGCCTTCCCCAGATTCCGCGCCTTCACCCCATCGCGATGGAACTGCGCGACCAACACCTGATCGGCGGCGCCTTTGCCAAGGCGTGGAACCAGGCGGGGTATTTCGACGTGGTGATAAATAACGCCGGCAGCGGCCACTTCGGTCCGGGAGAATTTCTGGCTACGGAAGAAGTGCAGGCTCAATTCCAAATCCTGGTCTTCGCCCACATCGAAATCTGCCGGCTCGCCTTTGCCGCGATGCGCAAACAAGGAAGCGGCCGCATCATCAATGTCACCTCGCTTGCTTCGCGCCTTCCGGTTCCCTTCATGGGCGCCTACAACGCGGCCAAGGCTGCCATGGCTTCCTTCACTATGTCGTTGCAACTGGAGCTCGCGGGGTCGGACATTCGCGTGATCGATTTGCAGCCGGGCGATATCCGGACTGACTTCAATGATGCCGTCGAGAAAACCGACGGAGGCGATCCGCGTTACACCGGGCGCGTCGAACAGGCCTGGCGCGTCGTCGATCGCAACATGAAAGCTGCGCCGGAGCCGGAATTGGTCGCGCGCAGCATCGGCAAGTTGATCGAGGCAAAGAATCCGCCGCGAAGGGTCACGGTTGGGGACGCGTTCCAGACGACAGTCGCTCCGCTCATTTTCCGCTTTCTTCCCCAGGCCGTGCGAGTTTGGGGATTGAAGAAATATTACGGGCTGCGCGATTGAAGATCACGGACGCTGTCATTCTCATGGCGGGGACCGGCTCCCGTTTGCGCGGCTCCGCGACCACAATTGCGAAGCCGCTTATCCCGATCGCGGGCCGGCCGCTTATTTCGTATGCAATAGAGTCATTCGCCAGGGCCGGGGTGAAGAGACTGTCCGCCGTGGTCGGCCCTAACGGCGATGAGTTAGCTGCCGCCGTGGCGCCATTAATCCCCCCGGAGATGCAGTTCAGCCCGATCTCGAATCCGAACTGGCGAAAACAAAATGGCGTTTCCCTTTTGGCGGCGGCCGGAAAAGTTGACGCGCCGTTTTTCCTCGCCATGGGAGATCATCTTTTTGAGTCCTCCATTCTCGATCGGCTCCTGGCCGAAGCCGACCTTGGAAAGCTAAATCTCGCCATCGACCGGAAGATCGATTCCATCTTCGACCTGAACGACGCGATGAAGGTGCGAACCGAACAGAGCCGGATCGTGGCGATCGGAAAGCAGCTCGAGGATTACAACGCGATCGACACGGGCATCTTCGTTTGTCCGGAGCTGGTCTTCGATTATCTGCGACACGCTCTCAACGAGGACGATTGCAGCCTGGCGGATGGCGTGCGGCTGATGGCGGCGGCGGGAAACGCGCTTGCGATCGATATCGGCGCAGCGTGGTGGCAGGATGTCGATACGCCCGAGATGCTGGCGCGTGCCGAGGCGGTCGCGAGCCGTCTTCTGTAGCCGTCGCCCTGTGGGCGACGCAACGCGTCCACGAAAGGCGATAACGCTTCGCACAGCGAAGCGGCTACAGAACATGGCGAGCGCGGAACGCGAACGCGAGCGTGAACGCCGTCACCAGCACCAGAAGATGCAAAATGAAAGCGGGCAAGCCAATGGCCGCGAGAAAAACAAAAAAGAGGATGGCCACATCTCGCTTCGTCAGTTGAATAAGCCAGGAAACAAACGTCTCCCCAAAAACCAACAGGCCCGAGCGCGCCACCAATTCGCGATGACGCGGATAAAGCGTGTCGCCTAACGACCCGGAAGATTGCTGGCCTGGCCCGGACTTGCTCCTCGCCAGCCAAAACTCATTCAGACCGATCAGCGCGGCGGCGAGAAATCCTTCCAGAAGATAGAACCACCCGGAACGACCTGTGAAAGCCATCTGCCGCGAGAGCCCGGCTCCGAGGCCAAGCACCAGCAGAATGTTGCCGAGGATGTCGCATTGGCCGTCGAGCTGGCGCCCACGTTCGCTCTCCAAAAACTTCGCGCGCGCGATCTCGCCGTCGCAGCCATCGAGAATGCTGTAGACCTGATAAAGAATAAGGCCCCAGACGAATGACCAGTAACTTCCATTCAGAAGAATGAGCGATCCCATGATTGGGAGCGCCACAATCGATAGCGTCCAGCCGTTGGGAGTTGTCGGGAAGCGCAGAAGAAGACGCGTCACCACCCGGGAAATCGGGCGATTCAGATATCGAGACACCAAACCGTCCTGGGATTTGCCGCTTCTCCGCAGGAATCTCGCCTCGACCTCGTCGATCTCTTCTCCGTTCGCGATGTAATCCCAGGCGCCTTCCCGGAAATGCGGCAACGATTCGACCAGCCGCTGACAGATTTTCCAGGCATTTGCCTGGTCGTCCGAGGAAAGGGTTTCGGGAGGAGGGAGGAGCGGCGTTTCCAGCAGGGGTCGAATGGCTTTCCGATAAAGAAAGAGCCGCGTCCCGAGAACCAGATCGAACGATTCGCCCTCGAGCTCCGTGGTAAACGCGACTCTGGTTATCCGCTCATGATTTGGCGTCCAGCGCTGGGATTGGTCGAGATCGGGTCGCCAAAAGATGCAGACCTGAACGGGCGCGGTCTCCTTGTTCTCGAGGGCAAATTCGTCGATGGAAAGGGCGAGCCGCTCCAGCTGGCGCAAGCCGGCGACCATCCAATCCGCTGATTCGTCGGCCACAATCAGAACCCGGCGGAGCGAATGGATCTCAGCCATCAGACGCGCCCGGTTTCGTTTAGGCCGCGCCGATAAATCCGGTAGGTCTTGTATTTTTGCGCGCCAATCGCTTCCAGAAATCGGTTGATCATGAAATTATTCTCGAGGGTGAGGCTTAGCTCACCGGTAATTCCCCTCTTAATCATCGCCTCTTCCATGACCTGCAAAACCAGGGCCTCGGCAATCCCGTGCCGCCGATATTTTTCGACGACGCCCAGCGCGATCAGCCGGCCCTTCTTTATCCGATTCTTGTAGTAGAGAAGCTTGGCCAAACCAATGGGCAGCCCAAACCAGGTGAGACGTCCGTTGATTTTTTGCAGCGCAACATTGATGTCGCGCACGGCCAGAATAAAACCCACCGGTTCGCCTTCGACTTCCGCCAGGAGCGTCAGCTCCGGTTCGACAATCGGTTTCAACTCCTTCGTCATGTAGGCCATTTCCGCGGGCGTGAACGGAACGAACCCCCAATTCTTGCTCCACGCTTGATTGTAGATGGCACGGATCCGCTGGCCTTCTGCGTCCAGGTTCTTGATGTCCGCCTGGCGAAGCAGGGCCGGCTGCCGGCTTTTCATTCGTGACATGAGACGACGGAGCCGGGCCGCGGCTTCCTTCGGGTCGGAAAACCACCAGGCGTAGAGATCCATGATTTTCTCAAATCCCCACCCCTCGATCAGGGCGGCATAATAGGGAGGATTATGCCCGGTGAGGAGTGTCGGGGGATGTTCGAAGCCGTCGATCAACAAGCCGCAAAGATAATTGGTCGAATAATCGATCGGTCCCATGATCTCGGTGCGGCCTTTGCCGCGAACCCATCCCGCCGCAGCGTCAAACAACGCGTTCGCCACTCGTTGATCGTCAATCGACTCGAACATTCCGAAACAACCGGTGTTCGTTTCCTGGAGCGTGTTGTAGTTCGGGTCGTCGCTCGCCATGATGCGCCCGACGATTTTGTCGCCGGAGCGAGCGAGAAAGAGCGCGGCATCGCCATGCTCGAAAAAGGGATGCTTCCGGCTGAGGAATTCTTTGCGCTCGATCACGAGCGGAGGCACCCACGCCGGATCGTTCACGTAAATTTGCCAGGGGAACTTGATGAATTCGCCCTGCTCTTTCCGCGAATTTACCTGGGTAACTTCAATCGGGGACATGGCCGGCGACCAGCAATTCCATTTGGCGACAGATCGCATTCTGCCAGGCGAGGACAACAACGAGGAGAAGATTTAGCGGGACAAGCTCGGCCGCGAAATACCAAACAGGCCTCCCCAGAAACAAAAGAACAAAGAGCAGCAGCATGCGGGTATTCGTCCGGAAAAGATTGAGCCAGGGGATCATCCTCAAATTCCTCTCCCGGTAGCGCACGCCAAAGGAATGCGGCACCTCCCCGGGGAAACTCCCCCGGGCAGCCTCTTCCAGGCGCACGACACAAGGACACATCATCTCTTGTTCGACAACGTAGTTGAGGTGGAGCCGGAGCAGCAGTTTTTTCCAGAAATGTTTGCCCCAGGTCACGCTCTCGTATTGCGGGCGCAGATCGGACGACAAATCGAACGAGCCTGATTTCCTCACGGCAAATCGCAGGTAGGCATCGCGGCAGAATTCCGCGGCCGCACTTTGCACCGAATGGCTAAGCGCCGCCAGCAATGCGATTACCCAAATTCCGGCCGATCCGCCCTCGGCCACAAATCGGAGACAGAGATGCACGTAGACGCTCCCAAAGACCAGGTTGTCGCTGATCCCGTCCACCACCCGGCCGCTCGGGCTCTGGCGGTTGATCAGACGCGCGAGCTGGCCATCCGCATTGTCCATCGTATTCGCGACCACGTGGAGAAACATCCCCAGAACATTGGTCGCGAGATCTCGATAGAAATAAAGATGTCCCGCGGCGACGCCGGCCACCGTCCCCAAGAGAGTAACCCCGTTAGGAGTCAGTCCCATCCGGGCGAAAAGGCGCGCCAGGGCAAAGCCGATCTTGCGGTAGAAATGAAGATCGAGAAATCCCTCGATCTCCCGCGCTTTATAGGTCGCTTCGATATCAGCCTGAACGGCTTGATCCGGCGGTTCGACGGCCATGCTGAGAGCCCGGATAGCGAGCGATCGCGACGGCGCCCAGCTACGCGTGTTGCATCGCGGCTGGAGCAAAAGCGTCGGAGAGAATATTCAGCGCTTCGTCCAAATCCGCCCGGGTATGATTCGCGGTCACGCAGGCGCGGAAACAAATCCGGTCGTCCGGCACGGCCGGATAATCTACGGGGGCCACGAACAATCCGTTTCGGCGCAGCTCGTGGCCGATCCGGTACATTCGCTCACGATCGCCGACGATCAGCGGCATGATATAAGTCGTGGACGCTCCAGTGTCGATCCCGAGCGCGTTGACTTCGGTCCGGAAATATTCGGCATTTTCCCAGAGACGGGTCCGCAACTGCGGATCGCGAGTGGCGATTTCGAGCGCTTTCAGGATTGCCCCGATCACGACCGGCGGCAGCGCGCAGGAATAAACATAGGAATGCGCATAGAGGCGAAGGTAATCGAGCGTCTCCTTCGGGCCGGCGACAAAACCGCCCACCGCTCCGAACGCCTTGGAAAAGGTGCCATAGACAAGGTGGATGCGGTCTTCCACCCCCAGAAGTTCGCCCGCGCCCCGCCCATTGTGGCCGCAGCCCAACATCGAGTGCGCTTCGTCGATCAACACGCTGGCATCGTGCAGTTCGGCTACGGAAATGAGCTCGTCCAGGTTCGCCAGGTCGCCGTCCATGGAATAAATCCCCTCCACGATCACGAGGGCGCGTTTCCCTTTTCGCCGGCTTAAGGCGATCTCGAGAGAATCGGGATCGTTATGCTCAAAACGATCGAGCCGGCAACGCGAAAGCACGGCGCCATCGCGGAGGCTGAGATGGGATCTGTTATCCAAAACCGCCACGTCGTTCTTGCGCAGTAATCCGGAGAGCGTTCCGAGCGCGCCGCCAAAGCCGCTGTTGAAAAGCATGGCGTCCTCGCGTCCGAGAAACTCGGCCATCTTCTGCTCGAGCTGGCGATGAAGGTCGGTCATGCCCGAAAGCGTGGGGGAACCGCAGGCGCCGATTCCGTACTTCGAGAGGGCCGCGTGAGCGGCCGCGATTACTTCCGGATGATTCGCCAGGCCGAGATAATTATAGGAACAGAGATTGACGACCGGCCGCGATTGGCCGTCGTATTCGATCCGGGTGCGGACATCGGCGGACCCGAGCAGCTCCGGTTCGTAGAGGCTTCCCGCAAAAACGGCCCCGTTGTGGCGCCACTCCGTAAATCCCTCCGGCGGAGCCAACGGATCGTCACGCTCCCCGGCCACGAAATCTCCGAGACCGACGATCGGATCAAAGCTCATTTCCGCCTCGGGTCCTACCTGGTCGCCTTTCATGTCGTGCTCTCTAGATTGCCCATAGCCCGCCGTCGAATCAACTCAATATCGGGCTGCCCCGGCCCTCCCCACCCCTTCCGGTTCGGTTGGGCGTCGCGAACGAAGGGTGATAGCTGCACGATCGCCTTGATGATCATCGTTTGGGCAGGCCCGCAAGATAAGAGAGCCCCCGCAAAACGTCCATAAACAAAACCATCCAGGCTTCGTGTTCGAACGGGCGTAAGGCAGGAGGTGGATCGGGTTACCGGAACTGGGCTGATAGCGACCATTACCAAAAACACATCGGCGGCGCGGTCGAAAAACCGCCTGCGGAGTGCCGGAGTGGCGACCCTAACGGGATTCGAACCCGTGTTACCGCCGTGAAAGGGCGGTGTCCTAGGCCACTGGACGATAGGGTCAGGAAAAGCGGGGCAATATCTGGAGCGGGCTGGGGGGTTGCAAGTTATTTGCGGTCGCCGGTTTCAGCTTGCGCACGCGGGCCGCGATGGGATAAACCCGAGCTTCCGGTTACCCCCGGACTTATTTCTCACCGCCAAGGAGGTTCCCCATGAAAAAGCAAAATCCCCGCCGCAGTTTCGGCGGCGCAATCGCGATTGGCCTTTGCCTCACCCTCGGCACGCCTTCGATCTCCCTTGGCTTCGGACCCGGCGGGCACATGATGATAGCCCAAATCGCGTTCGACCGGCTCAATCCCAGGGCGAAGGCGCAAGTCAAGGCGCTCCTGGCCATTCCAATTGATCCCGCCGCTGTGTCAACGAAGAGCAAAGACTTCGTCAGCGCGTCCCACTGGGCGGACGACCTCCGATCCATCCCAGCCTTCAAGCCCCTTGAACCGCTTCACTTCATCGACAAACCGTTCTCCACCGATGGAACGCGTTTGCCAGCCATCCCGACGCCCAACATCGTCACCGCTCTTCGGGAAAACGTCAGGATCCTCAAGACGAGCACCGACCAGAAGGCGCGGGCCCAGGCGTTGCGGCTGGTCATTCATTTTGTAGGCGATATTCATCAGCCGCTGCATTGCTCCGCCCGGGTCGATCGTGCCCATACAGACGGAGATCAGGGCGGGAATTTGATGACGATCAAGATACCGGGTCGGAACGGTGAGCTGCATAATACCAACCTGCACAGCTACTGGGACAGCGGCATCGGAAGTTTCCCCAAAGGCGGACCACCTCCTGAATACCGGCCTCCGCCTCTCAGCCAGATTCCGCCCGCGGCGGCCCTGGCGAGACAAGCAAACCCGCCCACCGATCCCGCTCTGAGATTGAATGACCCGTTTAACTATCCGGCATGGGCAAACGAAAGTTTTACTCTGGCAAGAACCGTGGTTTACAGCGGTGTGAGCAACGGGATGGAGCCGAGCGCGGCCTACAAAAGCCGAGCCGTAAAGGTCATCCGGAAAAGAGTGGCTTGGGGCGGATACCGGTTGGCCGCACTCCTGAATTCGATTTGGCCCTGAGGAAATTCGCTGGCGGCTCAGCGCTGCAGAGCGTTGCGGTCGAACGATCCCTTGAGTTGCTCGGCGCAAGCAAGGTTGCAGGCGTGGAAACGGAAGGTCGGCGCGAACATTCGCTTTTTCAGGTCGAGGTTGAAGTGGGGCGCGAGCAGGGCGAGCAACGGGAACGCGGAAGCGTCGTGCATTTCGCCCACGATCCATTTGCATTGGCGGAGGAGTTCAGGCGGCAGCGAAGCGAGCACGTCGTACTCGGACCCTTCGCAGTCGATCTTGATCAAATCGACCTTCGTCAGTCCGAGGGACTGCACCATTGCGCCGGCATTCCTGATTTGGCAGACGGTCGGGCTTAGCGGCCCGGACCAATCGGCGCCGGCGGCGTTTCCCATGAATCGGCTGAAGTCGGCGTTATCGAATTGGACGGAAATCTCTCCGTCCGCCGCGCCCAGCCCGCAGTTGAAAATTTTTACGGACGGAATCCCGGCCACGTTTTTCTCCAGGACCCGAAACGTGTCCGGATGCGGCTCGAAGCCGTAAATCTGGGCGTTGGGAAATTGTTCGTGAAAGAAGAGGATCGACGAACCGATGTTGCTGCCGATATCGAGAATGACATTCGGTTGCAGCCGCGGCGGCAGGTAGTACTCCGCTTTCTCGCTTCGGCGAACAAGGACCTGATAAATCGCGAGCGGATCGGACGTGGCCGGGCGATAGAAAACATCGCGGCCGCCCCAATGGATTTTCGCCAGAGGCAGACCGCGCACGCCGGAGCGGGCAAGCATCCGCGCCTGCACGACGTCCTGGGCGAAGCGCCACGACTTCGATCGCGCGAAAACCCTGAGCCGATGTCGCAGTTTCCGAAACATCAGGAATGCGAGTTAAGTTGCAGAACGATATCGGCCGTCCGTTCCGTCGCGCCGCTGTGGCCAGCGATAATGGCGTGGGCGTTCCGAACGAGATTTGCGGCTGCTTCGCGATCGCGCAGGAGCCAGGCGATCTTTTCCTGAAGCTCAGCCGCTCCATCGACCTGGATCGCACCGCCGCGCGCGATCAACGCAGCCCCGAGCACAGAAAAGTTCTCCATGTGCGGGCCGAACAGGACCGGCTTTCCGGCCAGGATCGGTTCGACTGGATTTTGCCCGCCGCGGGCGGTGAGGCTCTTGCCCATAAAAACGATGGTAGCGACAAGATACCAGCTTTGCAGTTCCCCGGTCGTGTTCAGAAGAAGGCAATCGGCGGCGCCAAACGAAGGGTCGCTCCTCAAGGCTACGGCCAAACCAAGCGCTTGCAGCTGCGTCCGAATTTCACCGGACCGCTCGACGTGGCGCGGCGCGATGATCAGTTGCAAGCCGGGAAACTCACGGCGCAGATTTTGAAAAATTTGCCCCAGGATTTCTTCCTCGCCGGGATGGGTGCTGCCGCCAAGCAAAATGGGTTGTTCGGACTTCAACCCAAGTTCGCGCATCACGCCGGCTGGCGGCTTCGGAAAATCCACCGCGATGGGATCAAATTTGATGCTGCCGACGTGGTGAATGCGCTCGCGAGAAACGCCAAGCGCGGCCCAGCGCTCGATGTCTTCCGGTTCCTGGACGCAGATCGCGTCGAGGCAGCGAAAGGTCGGCGCGATCAGAAAGCGCAAACGCAGAAAGCGCGCTTCGGAGCGCTTCGATAGCCGGGCGTTGACGAGCGCGAGCGGAATTCGGCGGTTTCGCGCTTCGGCGGCGAGGTTCGGCCAGACCTCCGCCTCGACGAGAATGATGCGGACCGGCCGGATGACCGCATACGCCCGGCGGATAATCGGCCAGAAATCGAGCGGGCTGTAGAGTACTTCCATCGCGTCGGTGGCTTGCGCCGTTGCGACCTGAAAGCCGGTGGTCGTGGTCGCGGTGATGACCGCAAAAAACTGCGGATCGCGCTGGCGCAATTTTGCCGCCAGCTTCAACGCGATCGCGACTTCGCCAACACTGACGGCGTGAATCCAGGTGCAGCGATGCCGGGCGAGCCGGGCCCGCACTTCCGCGTCGTAGAAACCGAAACGTTGCCCGAGTTTATGCCGGTAATTTCCGCGTCGCAGCAGCTTTGCGATCTGTCCCGGAAGAAAGAAGATCAGGCCGATGGGATAAAGCAGATTGTAGAACAGCCTGATCATTCAGCGCGCCCCCGCCCCGGTGGTAATGCTGCTCCGGTGCAGGAACAAGACTTCAGTTGCCCCGTATCGCCTGGCCCGGGTGATGTCCCATAAATCCAGGGACGGCATTTGTTCTCCGGGCCGCTTCTCCAGCACGAAAATACCAGACGGCTCGAGCATCCCGGCGAGATGCGTGTCCTGGAGCAACAGCGGAGTGAATTGACCGCCCGATTTCGTCTGCTCGTACGGGGGATCGGCAAAAATTATCTGAAACGGTTCCCGCGGGTGGGTCGAGTGAAGGAAGGCGAAGACATCCTGTTTCCGGACCGCCCCCTTCAGTTTCGTCCGGGCAAGGTTTCGTTCGATCGATTCGACGGCGGCAGAATTTTCCTCGACAAACAAGGCGGACGCCGCGCCGCGACTGAGAGCTTCGATTCCCAAAGCGCCGGTGCCCGCGCAGAGATCCAAGACCCGGGCGCCAATCACTGCTTCGCCGAGGCTCGAGAAGATCGCGGCCTTGACCCGATCCATCGTGGGGCGCACGCCGCTCTTGGGAACATCCAGCCGAATGCCGCCCGCCGTCCCCGCAATCACTCTCATGGTTTGGGACCCGGCGACGGAGAATCGATCGCAGCCGGCGGAAGCGTGGTGGTGGGGGCGGCCGCGCTCTCAGCAGGGGTCGGCGCAACCGAGGGCTCTGCGGCGGCTGCTTCCTCCGCTGCCGCCTTTTTCTTTTTCGCTTTCTCCGACTTTCCGCCGCCAATCAGGCCGCTGAGGACACTACCGAGGTCCTTCAAGTCCCGGCCGATCAGCCGATCCATGAGATTAGTCTTGGGCCGGCCGACGGTCCCCGTGACCTGAAAGCTGACCGCACTGTATCCGGGCTCCTCGGTCGGCTGGAAGTTATCGCGAATCGCGCGGAAGAGCTGGTTCCGCATTTTCTCGTTCACGGCCAGTTGCGATTCGAGCTGAAGTTTCCCATCGAAGGAAACGGTGCCGGTCCCGGACAATCGGACATTCTCGGAACGGAGAACGACTTCATCGATCGTCACCACTCCCGGATCGATATGATATTTCACCTGGGCCTGATCCAGGCGCAGTTGTTGGAATTCCTGGATCTGGAGCAACTGCCCCAGGGCGACGAGCAAACTGTATTGGCGAACCTGACCGTCGCGTAACACGATTTCCCCCTTCCCCGAGAGCGCGTTTTGATCGGCCGTGGTGCCGGCCGCCTCGAGAAACCCTTCCAGCTTGCCCGTAATCATCCCGGACGAGCCGCCGGCGTCCGACACGACCCGGTCGGCCTGCACGTCGTGAAACCGGACGCTGACCGTAAAGGGAGAATCCTCGGCCTGCGGCAGCAGAATGAAACGTCCGGTGATCTCACCTCCCGCGGCGCGGGCCGCGATCTGCGAGAAATTGAGCTCGTCCGGCGAATAACGAAGAGGCGATCGGAGTTCTTCGAGGAAGAACCGGTCGCGCAGCGAAGTCTTCCCGATCATGACGTCCCCGCGAAGATCGTTCGCTGTTCGGAAATTCGAGCGAAACCGCACCTGGTCGAACATCGCGACTTTCTTCAATTTCTCGTCGAGGAAGAGGAAGCGTCCTCCGACCAGATTGACGCGTTCGATTTCGGGCCTGAAGCCGGGGGCCGTCTCCGTTTCCGCCAGAACGGCAGCGGTTTCCGGAGGAGCGGAAGGCGGCGTCCCTTCCGGCGATTGCTCTTTGGTCACTGTCGCCGGAACGGGCGAGAGAGCGGCCTGGGTTTGGGGAGGCGGGTTGGTGACAGGCTCCGGCAGCAGAGACGGAAGTCTCCATTTTCCATCGGCGTTCTGCGCCCAGACCACATCGGGCTCGATCAGCGAGATTTCCTTGATCACGAGGCGTTGGGCGAAGAGGGATGAAAAACGGATGCGCAACCGAAACGTCTTCGCGGTGAGGAAGTCAGGCGAAACGCCGGCCTGACTTTGCGGGATCGTGATGCCGGTGAGTTTCAACCCGGCCCAGGGCGTCACGCTGATGCGCTTGATGCTGAGCGTCGTCCCGAGACGCTGGCTGAGTTCCTGCTGAATCCTGGCTTGTGTCCCTTCCGACTGCACATACATGTTCACGCCAATCAGAATGAGGACCGCCACTCCAAGAATCGCGCCGAGCACGATAAACAGAATCCGGCTCAGCTTTTGCACGCCGGAAGGTTACGCCCTCCCAGTTTGAAGAAAAGACCAAAGCCCTGACCCGTCCGCCTTGAAAAACACCGTTGTCATTCTCAATCCAGCCGCGCGTGGCGCCCGGGCCCAGCGCCTGCGTTCCCAGGTGGAGAAGATCGCGCGGGGAGCGGTCCTCTGTGCCACCTCCCGCGCCGGAGAGGCGGAAGTAATGGCGCGGCATGCCGCCGCGGAAGGCTATGAAAAAATCGTGGCCGCGGGCGGCGACGGCACCATCAACGAGATCGTGAACGGGATCGCAGGCCGCAACGTTGCCCTCGGCTTACTTCCTCTCGGCACGATGAACGTTTTCGCGACCGAACTCGGTCTGCCGTCCAACGACCTCGCGCGCTGCTGGCAGATAATCCAGGAGAATCAGACGCGCCGGGTGGACCTGCCGAGCGCGAATGGAAAGCATTTCGTGCAGCTGGCCGGCGTCGGGCTCGATGCCCAGGCGGTCAAGGAAACCAGCCGCGCGTTTAAACGAAATTTCGGACCGCTCAGTTACCTGATTTCCGCGGCGCAAATCGCCTCGCGCCCTCCTCCGATTTTGAAGATCGAATCGGAAAACGCAGTCACCGGCGAGGGATCGTTTGTGCTCGTGGGGAACGGGCGTCTTTACGGCGGGCGGCTCCCGTTCTTCAAACAGGCTGTGATGGACGATGGCTTGCTCGACGTCCTGGTCTTCAAGCGGCTGAATTACGTCGATATCATCCGCTACCTCCAAAATGTGGTGTTCACACCGCAAATCACCTCGCCGGAAGTGGAATATTTCCAGACCACCCGGTTGCGCGTTACGAGCGAGGAGAGCGTGCCGGTTGAAATCGACGGGGAACTCATTGGGAACTGCCCGGTCGTATTCAAAATCCGGGCGGGCGGATTGCGCGTCCTGCTGCCGAGGTAGCAAAAGGTAGGGACGGCGCGCTGCGCCGTCCGCGCGCCTTCCCGATCTCGGACGCCGCAGCGCGGCGTCCCTACCAGTGCAATTGAGCTACGCACACGGATTTCATCGACAACGAATTTTCACTGCGATACGCTCGGAAGATGCGCCTGTCCGGCCGAAAACCTACGCCGATCACGCAGCGCTGGACGCAGCGGCCGCGCGTGGTCCTGCTCGGATTGATTGGACTGAATGTCGCAGTCTTCATGGTCCAGCTTTTTCTGGATGCCTATCAGCCGGGTTTCGTCCGCGAGTATCTCGCGCTGAGTAGTCGCGGCCTTCGCGATGCCTACGGATGGCTCTTCATCACTGCCGCTTTTCTCCATGACGGCCCGTGGCATCTGCTTGGAAACATGATTCTCCTCTATTTGCTCGGGCGAGACGTGGAATCGATCATCGGGCAGCGCCAATTCCTTTTTCTTTATCTCACCGGCACAGCTGCGGGAGAACTCGGCCATTTGTTCTTGATGCCGGCCTCGTCGGTCCTGCTGGCGGCTTCCGGTGGACCAGCTGCCATCCTGGTGGCATACGCGGCCATCCTTCCGGAACTCGAATTAACCTCGATGCCTTTCTTTCTGTTGCCGGTTCGGCTCAAGGCAAAACATTTGGCTTACGCAGCCTTCACCATTTCCATTTTGGGAGTGGTTTTCGATCGAACCGCGACGGTCGCTCACAGCTCTTTCCTCGGCGGTTGCCTGGCGGGATGGTTTTATGTTCATCTCCTGGGCTTTGGGCGCCCTTCCATTTTGCAGCGCCTTCTGCACCAACGACGCGCCGCGACCGAACGCTATCACGCGATGACGCCCGAGCAGTTCATTGCCGAAGAAGTGGATCCGCTCCTCGAAAAAATTTCCCGCGAAGGCATCGGCAGCCTGACCCGCGCGGAGAGACGCGTCCTTGCCAAGGCGCGGGAGAAGATAGCGGAGAAGAAGTAGAGGGTCTCGTCGCTTCGTCTACTCGCAGAGCCTATCTGGAGAGACAGAAACGTTCAACGTCCAACGTCCAACGTCGAACGTTTAACTAAGACTGCCTACTGTTTCCTAATTGGACGTTGAGCGTCGAACGTTGGACGTTGGACGTTCTGATTTTTTTGCCGCTGCCAACCATGTTCATTTCATCCCAATGAATTCCGCGGAATGGATCAAGAAGATATCTGCCGGGACCCTGAATCCCGCCCAGGTCCAAAACACGCTCGAGCGAATGGAAGCGGACTGGCCGGCCGGCGGAACGCCGTTCCGTGAAGTCGTCGAACAATTTCCGCTGGGCGAAGCTGCGTTGCTTCATCTGATTTCGGTCTCGAGCGTCTGCGCAGCGCGCTTCGTTCGCTATCCCGAAATCCTGCAATGGCTTTCCCGACCCGAGATTTCAAATGAGCCGCGCCCATCCCAGGCCATGCTCGTCGGGTTGCGACGAATTGCGGAAGGTTCCACGTTCGCCGGCAACTTCCGCGCGCTGCGCTTCTGGAAGGGCCGCGAGATGACGCGAATCGCGCTCCGCGAAGTTGCCGAAGCCGCGCCGCTCCACGAAACCACCTTCGAACTATCGCAGCTCGCCGAAATTTGCCTGCGCGAGGTTTACACTTACTGGGACTGCGAGCTCCGCAGCCGGCGGGGCGGGCCCGACACTCCCTTCTCCATTCTTGCGCTTGGGAAACTGGGCGGCCACGAGTTAAACCATAGCTCCGATATCGACGTGATTTTCCTCTATGGCGAGGAAGGACAGGTTTCGGCGAACCTGACCTACCATGAGTGGTTCAATCAACTGGGCGCAAAAATCATCGAAACTTTCGCGGCCCACGATCCGGACGGGGCGCTGTTCCGGATTGATCTGCGGCTCAGACCGGAAGGGACGGCGGGACCGCTCGTGCGCTCGCTCGAGAGCATGGAAAATTATTACGCCGGCTTCGGCGAGACCTGGGAACGCCTGGCCCTAATCAAGGCGCGTGGCATCGGCGGTAGCCGCGAGCTGGCCTACGAGTTTCTTCGCCAGCACCAGCCGTTTATTTTTCCCAAGAGCCCAACGCCAGACGTGCTCGAAGAGATCGGGGCAATCAAACGGCGCATCGAACGCGATATCGTGGGTCACGAAAATATTGGGCGAGACGTAAAGCTGGGCGCGGGAGGAATCCGGGAAATCGAATTTGTAGTGCAAGCCCTGCAACTTCTCCACGGCGCGCGGAACGCGTTTCTCCAGGAAACGAGCACGTTGAAGGCGCTGCCTGTGTTGGCGGAACTGGAGTTGTTACCGCGAGGAGAAGTCCGGGCGCTGGAGGACGCCTACGGCTTCCTGCGGCGGGTCGAACACCGCCTGCAGATCGAGGCCGAACAACAAACTCACACCGTGCCGGAAAACGGCGAGGAGCTGGCTCGCCTGGCGCGGAGTCTCGGCTTTGCTTCGTCGGGAAAATTCAATGCCGCCCTCCAGCAACACATGGGACAAGTGCGCGTTATTTTCCGCCGGGTGATTTCAGAACCGAGCGGAGCCGCGGATTCAGCGGCCGAAAACCTGAGCATCTTTCGAGACGAAAAAAGCGCGGCGAAATCGCTCGCCGATCTCGCGAAGGGCGCGGGTGGCTTTCATGTCGCCCCGCGAACCCGCCAGGTGTTGCGCAATCTTCGCCCGCTCCTGTTTCGGTGGCTGGCCCGGGCGGCCGATCCCGACGTGGCCTTGAATCAGTTCATTCGTTTCGTCGAGGCCTATGGTTTGCGTAGCATGCTTTTCGAACTGCTCGTGGTGAACCCGAAGCTCCTCGAGCTCCTCGTCCAAACCTTCGATTCCAGCCGCCGATTTGGTGACGTGCTCATTCGCCGTCCTCAATTATTGGAGGAAATCACCCGCGCCGGAATGCTGGACCGCGAAGTCAGCCTCGCCCGGCATACCCGGAACCTTGAGGCGTTGAAAGTGACGGCGGAGTCGCTCGATCTGCTTCGCGCTTATCGGCAGACCCAGTTGCTCAGGATTTTCCTCCGTGATGTCCTCGGTCTCGCGGACCTGTCGTCGGTTTTCGCCGAACACTCCGCGCTGGCTGAGGCCTGTCTGCTTTTTGTGAATCGGCTGCGGGGAAGCGAAAGCGATCTCACCATCGTTGCGCTCGGGAAATTCGGCGGCGCCGAGATCGGTTATGGGGCCGACCTCGACGTCTTCTTTGTCGGGGAAGATGTGCGGTCCGCGCAGAATCTCATCGTGACGATGGCGCAACCGACCGCGGAAGGGAGCATCTGGACGCTGGATGCGCGCCTGCGTCCGGACGGTGAGAAAGGCATCCTTTCCTGTTCGCTGCCTGCCTACGAAGCCTACTACCAAACCCGCGGCCAGCTCTGGGAAGTGCAGGCGCTGACCCGGGCGCGACCCATCGCCGGGCCGTTACAAAATGAATTCATGGAGCTGGCCCAACGTGTCTGGAGGCAGGTGGGGCAGCGAATGGATTTGTTCGCCCAGATTGACGCGATGTTCCAACGAATCCGGCGAGACCGCGCCGGAGCCTCGGATGAACTCGATTTCAAAACCGGGACCGGCGGAGTAATCCAGGCAGAATTTCTCGTGCAGGCGCTCCAGATGCGGGCTGGGATCTGGAACCCGCAAATGATTGGTGCAATCTCGGACCTGGCCGCCGCTGGAATCCTGCAGAAAACGGACGCGACCGTTCTCAAGGAAAAATATCTCTACTTGCGCTCCATCGAGTCGGTCCTGCGCCGCTGGGAAAACAAAACCGTCTCGAGCCTGCCGCCGGACAAAACCGAACAGGAAAAACTGGCGCACCGCGTCGGAGCCAGGAGCCTGGAATCGTTTGCGCACGATTACCACCTCGCCCGCGCCAGTCTCCAGGCAATCTATTCGCGGTATTTGCGCTAGCTTCAGCGCCCGAAGAGCATTCGCGCCAGCGCGCCGAGAACCAGAAAGCTGACCGCCACCCCCGCGCAAACGATGGCGAAGAGCGCGATAAGCACTCCAATAACAAACACCCAGTCGCTCCGGCTGGGAGTAGTTGAGCCAAGACGGTGGTTCTTGATGATCTCGTAATTTCGCGCATTCGACTTGAACCAGAACGAAAAGGCGTCACCCACGCCCGGGACAATGCCGATGATTTCGTTGATCAGGATGTTCAACGACATCCGTGCCAGCAGAATCTTGGGGACGCCAAGGCGGGCGGCCTGGATAAGAGCGAACGCGGAAACGAGCGCGGAACTCGTGTCGCCGATGCCGGGAATGAGTCCGATTAGCGGATCAAGGCCAAAACGAAATTTCGTCCCGGGAACGCGGACAACTTCGTCCATGATCAGGGCCAGCCATTTGAAGAGCGGCTCCAACCCCTGCCGTTTCCGCTTTTCCTCGGGAGGCAGGACCTCCCAATCGGGCTCCAGAATTTCCGATTTGCGATTTTCGATTTGCGATTTCAATCGGAGTCCTCGATCGCAAATTGCAATTCGCAATTCGCAAATTCCCTACCCGGGAATGCCCTTCAGCATCTGTTCGTTGGTCGGGAATTTCTTCACGAACATGAGCAGACGCTCGATCGCTTCGCCCGGTTTGTGGCCTGCCAGGCCGCGCCGGATGAGATTGATTTTCTCCAATTCCCAGGGCTGCATCAGCAATTCCTCGCGGCGGGTGCCGGAAAGGAAAATGTCGACCGCGGGATAGATGCGCTGATCGCTGATCTTGCGATCGAGGACCATCTCCATGTTCCCGGTGCCTTTGAATTCCTGGAAGATGAGCTCGTCCATGCGGCTGCCGGTTTCGATCAGGGCCGTGGCCACAATCGTGAGTGAGCCGGCTTCCTCGGTGTTTCGCGCCGCGGAGAAAAGCTTTCTGGGCGTTTCCATGGCGCGGGCGTCGATGCCTCCGCTCATGGTCCGTCCGCCTCCGCCCATGGCATTGTTAAAAGCGCGAGCCGTTCGCGTGATCGAGTCGAGCAAAATGAACACATCTTTGCCGGCCTCGACGAGCCGCTTGGCCCGCTCGACCGCGAGCTGGGCGATCCGGGTATGGCTCTTGATATCGCTGTCGTTCGAGCTCGCCATGATTTCAGCCTGCGGACAGGAACGCCGAAAATCGGTCACTTCCTCCGGACGCTCGTCGACGAGGAGAATGATCAACTTCATCTCCGGATGATTTTTGACGACCGCGTCGGCAATGTGATGGAGCAAAGTGGTCTTGCCGGTCCGGGGCGGGGCGACGATCAAACCGCGCTGGCCCATCCCGAGGGGCGTCATCAAATCCATGATCCGGGTCGTATAACGATCCGGCACCGTCTCCAGCTTGATGCGCCGGTTTGGGTTAATCGTGGTCAGCTCTTCAAACGGCCGGAGCCCCTGATACTTGGTCGGCTCCTCCTCATTGATCTGGTTCAGCCGGACAAGCTGCGGCCCGCGATTGCCGCGCCGCGTTTCGCCATAGATCCACATGCCATCGCGCAGCCCGAAACGGCGCACGATTTCCGGCGTCACGAAAATGTCGTTCGGAGTCTGGACAAAATTGCGTTTCGCGTCTCGCAGAAAACCGAAGCCTTTGCCCGAGATTTCAATGATGCCGTCGCCAAACTCCGGCTCGCGCTCGAGTTCGCCGTTGGCCGAAGCCCCTCCCTCGGTGCGGGAAGACTGCTCCGAACCGGATGAATGACTGTGCTCGTCGCCCTGGGTGGCGGCGGTAGGGCCGCCCGTTCCATCGGACAAATCTTCAGCCCGATCCGCGGGGCCGTTCAGGTCCCCCCGTTGTTCTTGCGGGCCCCGGTCGCGGGGACCGTCATGCCGGCGGGGGAATCTCCTGCGAGGACGCCTCGGACGGTCCGCGGGGGCGTCGGTTCGCAGCGGTGGCTGGTTATCGTTTTCTTCGCTCATAAATACAGAGATGATCTCAATGCTGCCGGAGCAGCGGACCGCCCACCTCACTGGCGGCGTTCTTAAGCCGGCAATTTCGCCAGCAACTCGTCAGGAATATCTAGATTTGAATAGACGTTTTGAACGTCGTCGTCTTCTTCGAGGCTATCGCACAAGCGCAAGATCTGCAGCGCGACCGCCTCATCGTTGACCGGAACTGTCGTATCAGGGATGAATGTAAACTTTTGCCCATCGGTGGTAACGCCCGCGTTTTTGAGCGCCTCAGCTACTGCATAGAGCTGATCGTGGGAAGTGGTAATAACATACTGCTCCTCCTCCGTTGTCAACTCCTCCGCGCCGGCTTCCAGGGCGAGCTCAAAAATCCGCTCCTCGTCCAGGCTGCCCCGAGGGACGGTGATCCGGCCTTTCTTGTGGAACATGTAGGAAACACTGCCGCTGGTCGCCAGGTTGCCGTCATTTTTGCTGAAGATCCTCCGGATTTCGGCCGCGGTGCGGTTCTTGTTGTCGGTCGCGGCTTCGACAATCACCGCCACCCCTCCCGGCGCGTAACCTTCATAAATAATCTCGTCGAAATGCTGCGCCTCCATCCCTTCGCCCGTCCCCCGCTTGATCGCCCGGTCGATGTTATCGTTCGGCATACTTTGGGCGCGGGCGGAAAGAATCGCGCTGCGGAGACGGACGTTGCCGTCCGGATCGCCGCCGCCGATCTTGGCGGCGATGGTAATCTCGCGCGAGAGCTTGCTAAAGAGCGCGCCCCGTTTCGCATCGAGCGCGCCTTTGAAGCGCTTAACCTTCGACCACTTGCTGTGCCCCGACATGAGATGGGAATTCTAGGAAGTTGCCGCTCAAACCTAACCTTTGTTCGCGAGAAACCCGGAACCGGAACGCCTCGAAAAGAACGTTGATCGAGGAGGCAAACTAACGATCCAATTCAACTGCTTTCGGCCGTTATTGTCAAGATACAGCGGTGGCGTTTTGAGCACGCTTCCGGGCGGTCGGATCCAGGATGCGTTTGCGCAACCGAAGCGATTTCGGAGTCGCTTCCACAAATTCGTCCGCGCTGATGTATTCGATGGCCCGCTCCAGCGTCATTCGAAGCGGCGCTTCGAGCTGAATCCCCTTGCCGTCGCCCTGGCTCCGCATGTTGGTCAGGTGTTTCGCCTTACAGGGATTCACCGGCAGATCCTCCGGGCGCGCGTTTTCGCCCACAATCATGCCGGTGTAAATCTCCTCCTGCGGGCCGATAAACAATTTGCCCCGCGCCTGAATATTATTAAGGGCGTAGGCGGTGCTGACGCCCGGCTCCATCGAAACCATCACGCCCCGATTCCGCCCTTCGAGCTCGCCCTTGAAAGGCGCGTATTCGCGGAAGAGATGACTCATCAATCCTTCGCCCCGAGTCAGATTCACGAGATCGCTTTCGAATCCAATCAAGCCTCGGGTCGGAATGACCGCTTCAACGGAAACACGGGTCCCGTGGTGATCCATGGTCACGATCTCGCCCTTGCGGGAAGCGAGTGATTGCAAAACGTCGCCGAGATTGTCATTCGGAACCTCGACGTAGAGATTTTCGATCGGCTCCAGCAAAGCCCCGGTGTCGTCGCGCTGATAAATCACTTCCGGCCGCGAGACCATGACTTCATAACCTTCCCGCCGCATTTGCTCGACGAGGATCGCGATCTGCATCTCGCCCCGGGCGTTGATCTCGAACGCGCCGGCAACTTCGGTGTCTTTCACCTGGAGGGAAACATTCCCGCGGGTTTCCCGGATGAGACGTTCGCGAACGTGACGCGCGGTCACGAACTTGCCTTCGCGTCCCGCAAAAGGCGAATCGTTGACCAGGATTCGCATCCGGATCGTCGGTGGATCGATGTCGACAAATTGAAGCGGCGGATGCTCTTCGCGGTCGGTCAGCGTCTCGCCGATGTAAACCTCCTCGAAGCCGGTCAGTCCGACAATATCGCCCACGCTGGCATGTTTCAGTTCCACCTGCCCCATCCCGGCAAAGGTAAAAAGTCCGGTGACCGAAGCGCGTTCGCGCCGGCCATCCCGATGAATACAAACAATCGAGTCTCCCACACTCACCCGGCCGCTGACGATGCGTCCCAGGGCGATCCGTCCGAGGTAATCGCTGTAGTCCAGATTCGAAACGAGCATCTGAAAGAAAGGCTCCGGCGATACCTGGGGCGGCGGCACGTATTTCACGATGGCCTCGAACAAAGGCGTCATGTCCTCGCTGTTTTCATGCAGCTCGCGCATGGCAAAACCATTCTTGGCGCTCGCATAAACGATGGGAAAATCGAGTTGCTCGTCGGTTGCTTTTAACTCGACGAAAAGATCGAACACCAGATCGAGCACTTTGTGGGGCCGCGCATTTTCGCGATCGATCTTGTTGATGACCACAATCGGTTTGGCGTGGTTTTCGAGCGCCTTGCGCAAAACGAACCGGGTTTGGGCTTGCGGACCGTCATGCGCATCCACGACGAGAAGAACGCCGTCGACCATCTTCATGATGCGTTCGACTTCGCCACCAAAGTCCGCGTGGCCCGGGGTATCGACGATGTTGATGCGGTAGCCGTTCCATTGGAAGGCGGCATTCTTGGCGCGGATGGTGATTCCCTTTTCCCGCTCCAGATCCATCGAATCCATCATCCGTTCCTCGACCTTCTGGTTCGACCGAAAGGTGCCGGATTGCCGCAGTAGTTGATCGACAAGAGTGGTCTTGCCGTGATCGACGTGCGCAATAATGGCGATGTTGCGAATCTTATCCATGTGGTCAGTTCCGTGGTGAGTAACCGTTCGGTTGCCCGCGAAGGCAGGCGAAGCGCCCGCCCTCCAATTTTCGGAGGACGGAATATGGGGGCGGCCCCGGCTGTCGTCAACCGCGGCCGCGAAGTTACCTCCCGGCGCGTGACGGAACTGTCAGTTACAAGTCGCGTGGCGAGAAGTGACCGGTTTACGGACCACGATCATAGACTTCCACGAGTCCTACGCCGATGGCCGCGTCGTGACCCACAAGGATCGCCGTGTAGAGGCCCGGTGGCAGGGTTGCCGCGATCGCCGATTCCTTTGTGTTCGAAGGCGCCAGCCCCGCAGCGGTGATCTCCGCGGCTTGCACCGGATCGTCCTGCCAGTCGTTGTTGGATTTCAGAAGGGTCCCATTCTGATCGCGCAGCTCGAGCGTTGGATCCTGCAACGGGTTCGAGATGCCGAACCCGCCCAGGCTTGGTCCCAGGCCCCGAACCACGACGCGGTCATCCCCAGCGCCATTACCCAGGATGAAACCAGCGATTACAACATTGTTGCCAGTGCGCACGAAGGCGCGGGTGCTGAGGTTCCCCAGCTTCGACGCGGCCGCCGTGTCGAGATCGTACACTTCGACTAGACCAACGCCCACCCCTGGGCCGTTGCCACGCAGGATCGCGGTGTAAGCACCGGGAGGCAGCGTCACGATGATGGCCGACTCCAGATCATTCGTCGGCGCCAACCCGGTGGCTTGAATCAGCGCTTCCTGGGTATCTCTC
>DATENU010000013.1 GCA_035274845.1 Chthoniobacterales bacterium | reverse complement strand
CGTAAAGGTCGTATTGTTCGCGCTTGTGATCGCAGGCGCCTGGTTCACCGTCAGGGTGAAGCTTTGCATCGCGGCACTGCCAACGCCGTTGTTCGCCGTGATCGTGATCGGATAAGTTCCACCGGTTCCGGCCCCGGGGGTGCCGGCCAACGTCGCGGTGCCATTATTGTTGTTGGTGAAGGTTACTCCGCTCGGCAGAGCTCCGGTTTCCCCAATCACCATACTGGCATTAGTCGGGAACCCGGTGGTCGTGACACTGAATGTCCCGGCGGTTCCAACCGTAAAGGTCGTATTCGCGGCGCTCGTGATCGCAGGCGCCTGGTTCACCGTCAGGGTGAAACTCTGAGTGCCGTTCGGCGCGACGCCGTTGTTGGCCGTGATCGTGATCGGGTAGGTGCCACCGGTTCCGGCCCCGGGCGTGCCAGCCAAGGTGGCGGTGCCGTCATTGTTGTTGGTGAACGTCACCCCACTTGGCAGCGCTCCCGTTTCACTTATCACCATGGTGGCTCCGGTTGGGAACCCAGTGGTCGTGACCGTGAAGGTGCCCGCGGTTCCCACCGTAAAGGTCGTATTGTTCGCGCTCGTAACGGCGGGCGGCTGATTGACCGTGAGAGTAAAGCTCTGCATCGCGTCGGGCGCGATGGCATTCGTCGCGGTAATCGTGATCGGATAGGTGCCGCCGGTGCCGGCCGCCGGAGTTCCGTGCAACAGCCCATTCGAATCCAGGGTGACGCCAGTCGGCAAGGTACCGGTCTTGGTGAAAGTCGGCGGCGGTGCGCCGTTCGCGGTCACACTAAAGTTGCCGTTGGTGCCGACGGTGAACGTGGTCGCGTTCGCACTCGTGAAGGCCGGCGCAATGCCGAGCAGGGTTACGGTTGGGTCTGCTCCGCCACCCACGGTCGGATCGTCTGTCAAAACGTTGGCGAAGTTACTGCCGCTGACCGTTCCCTGGCTGGAAACGGATTGCGGATTGCCGGTGATTGGACCAACGGTCACCGAGAACTTGATCGTCACGCTCTTGTTCGGCGGCAGCGTGCCGATGTTCACCGGCGAGCCAAGGAAATGCGGTGCGCCCGACAGCGAGCCGGGGACTGCGCCAATGGCCTGCCCATTGGCCGGCAAACGCCGTTCACCGCTGGTGAGGAAACCATACATCACGTTTTCGCGATCCTTCACGTCATACGAATCCGGCAGGCCGAGAGCATGACCCATTTCGTGCATGATCGCCGTGAGAAGGTCGACGCGGCCAGCGGGCGCAGCTTCGGGTTCGGTGAAGCGCTGCGTCGCCGAAATAACTTTGCCAAACTGCCCATCGGTCATCGGCGGGGCATCCACGAACCACTCTTGGTCGCCGGCCTTGCGATTGAGCTTGATATGGTCGGCTCCCGCAGAGCCAAGATACAACGCCGCCAGGTCAGCCACATCGAATTGCAAGCGGTCGAGCGCGGCCCCTTGCTCAGAACTCAAACCGGTCGCCGCCCAGCGTCTCTTGGCTTCAACCACGATCGACTCGATTTGCTCCCGAGTAAGCGTCGCGGATTGAATTTCAGGCTTGGCATGTTCGGCGGCGGCAGGGGCAGCGTCTTCCCTCCGGTCGGCGCCGCCACTCACGATCTTTGCCTCGCCCGCCGCTGAATCCGAAGCGCTTCCTCGCGGAGTGGATTTGGTGGCGACTGAGGGCACACCACCCGAAGCGAACATCAACGGCGTCGAAGTCACACAGTTTGCGCCGGCATGGATGTTGGCCGGATTATCGGCAATTACGTTCGGTGTGCCGCCGCTGAGCGTGTTTTGATTGCTCAGGAAAACGTCGTAGGTCGGGCTGCTGCCATTCCAGTTTTCCAGGTTAATCACACCCTGGTTGCTGACCGTGTCCAGAACGATGGTGGACTGGAAACCGGTGTTGTTCGGACTTTCGGAGAAATTGTTGCCGCTAATGTTGGCGCAAATGGTCGAGTTGTCGGTCCCCGCCACGCCGTTGTTGGCGGTCTGAATATACAGGGCGTTACGGCCCGCGTTGCCGCTGACCGTCGCGGAGTTGCTGAGAATGTCGATGCCGACAGTCGATCTAACCTCGGCGGTCACCAGGATACCGCCGACGTTGCCGATGTTGGTGTTGTTGTTGAAGGCTATGTTGCCGACCGCCTGACGGTGGTGGGCGATGAACGCAGAGCCGCCACCAAAGTTGTTGCCGGTAATCGTCGCATTGGTCGTGGCGTGCGGGGTTAGAGTCGCGATGCTGGCATCGGCGATCGAGCGAATGGCATCGTTGGTCGTGCTCGTCATCACGTTGTTAGTGAAGCGAGCATTCATGGTGCACCGCCCTCCTGCGAGCCAGCGCCCGCCGATGCCAACGCTGGTAAAGGTGTTGTTCTTGATCGTCAGGTCGAGGACCCGGGCCGCCGCGTTGTCGACCGGACCTTGGAAGGTAACCGCGCGTCCGTTGATCTGACTGAAGTCGTTGGCTCCATCCGCGGTGCTTCCATCCACGTTAAGCGTGGCGGTACCGTCTGAGACGTCAGCGTCAATACCGTCGTTTGAAATCTGAAAAAACTTCATCCCGGTGACGGTCATGGCCAGGTTCACGTCATTGTGGTTGCGAATGACGATACCCTTGTTCTCCGGCGTCGGCGGATTCGGAGTCAGAACGAAGTGACCGTCTGGTCCGATCGTGTTGCGTTGGAAGGTGACCGTGCCAGTGAGGCCGTGACCGGCGGCGGTGTTGGCATTATTCGTCGACTCGAAGTGCAGCCCATCTTCGCTGGGTCCGCCCGGCCCGCTTGCCGATGCATTGCCGAAATTAAAAACGATACTGTCACGAAGCGTGAAGTTGTTTACCCCATCGCCAAAGAGGCCGTGGTCCCCGGTATTCTTAATTGAAACGAGGTTGAACTCGATGTTCGACACGGCCGTGAGATTTACGCCATGAGAACCCGTGCCCTGAATCGTGCCGCCGGTGCAGGTCTGCGTTGCTGGCGTGCAAACTCCAGCGTTGCCCGTCACCTTGAGCCCGCCACTGCCGGTGGTGTTTAGAATAATGCCGCTCGCCGGAAGCGTATTATTCCCCGTCACCGAAATACTGCGGAAAGTCAGCCCGCTCGCGCCGATGGTGGTGTTAACGACATTGAGCGCGACGCCGGTTGTGCTGGTGAGAGTGTTGGACGCACCGGTGATATTTACGGTGCCCCCGCCGGTCGCATTGAAGCCGGTGTTTCCGCCCGAACTGATGGTCACACCGGTGAAGTTGAAAGTCGCGCTGCCATTGCTTCCCGTGAGGTCGGCACCGGTTCCGCCAGACGTCGTCAAGCCATCAAAGCTCAACGTTCCGGCAATGTTGGCCAGGCTAACGCCGGTGCCAGTAGTCGTGGTCACATCGACCTCGCTAACATTGACGCCGGTAATCGCACCGGCCGGGTCGTTCATTCCGGTGTTGGTTGTCGAACTGATGCTGAGACCGCGGACGGTCGTATTTGTGTTGAGCGTTACCGTGCTCGTAATGGTGCTGTTGTTCCCGCCGGTATTCATCGCAGGGAATGCGGCGCTGCCGCTCGGTGGCGTAAGTCCCGTGATGACGGCGAGCGTGGCCGTCGCATCCTGGCCGATTAGCTTCTGACCAGACACCAGCGTGACCGCGCCGCTGTATCCGGTGGCGCTTTCAAAAATGAAGATGTTGTCGTTTGCCGCCGGGTTGTGGACGAGGCCGGCGTCGGCCACGCCGTTGGCACTATTAAATGCAGCAAGAGTGCTAAATGGATTGGAAAGACGTCCGCAACCAGCAGCGACCGTCGTGCAGGCCGACGCGGCGTTGTTAATAAACCAAACCATGCCAGTGACAGTGAGCCGGACCGTGCCGACCGAACTGCCCGCGCTATTGGTCAGCGTGTAGGTGAAAGTGTCCGTCCCTTCGAACCCCGGGGGTGGATTGTAGGTGAATTGGCCAAGGGTGGCGCCCGCGGCGGTGACCATTGTGACCTGACCGCCCTGCACGCTGGTCGCGTCGAAGGCGGAGATTGTTGTCGCCGCAGGCGTGCCGGCAAAGTCGTTGCTAAAAACGCTGTAGGGAATATTGGCCGAATTGATCGAGACATTCCCGATGATTGTCTGCGGATAGTCGTCATCGAAGGCGATCGGCGAGATGGTCACCGTTCCGACGTCGGTCGTGTTCGCCGGCGTATTGTTGGTCAATATCACGCTGGTAGCGTCGTTCGCCGTGCTGCCGACAATGACCGCGGCGGTATTCGAGATGACCGTCGTATAATCGATTTGCTGGCCGACGAGTTTGCGCGTCGCGGCAGCCGTGCCGTCGTCCTGAGTCGCAGAAATAGTTGGCGCGCCTATGGCGGCTAGCGGGATCAAAAAGCCGGCGAACAAACTGGCCACAAGAAGGCCGCGAAAAGCTGCCCTAAGCGGCGTGGAAGTCAGGCGATGAATAAAAGGGGTGGAGTAGGATTGCATGGCGTCGTGGATTGAGCAGGTCAGATGCCGTTAACCGGCGTTTTACGTGAATTCTGAGAGGATAAACTCCGGAGGGCAGTCACGGTGAGGTTTTTAGAGAAAACGCGGAAACGTGTCGAGAATTATTTTCGACGTCACCAGAAATCACGCGGGAACAGAATTGGACCGCGGATTACGCGGATTTCTCGGATGAGGAAGCTGGAAAACCTCGGAATTAGGAATTCTCTTCCCTATCCGTGCCATCCCCGTAATCCGCGGTTAGAAAAGCCAGGAAGAAAAACGTTGTGTCCCTTTGTGACCTTGGTGTGAGATTCCCCCATGCTTCTTCTCGACAAAGTTCGCTGTGAACAATTCGCCGCCTGCCTGAACCAGGATTTCGAGGTCGTCTTCCCCGACGGCGTGCTCCCGGTAAAATTGATCGAGGCGAAACCGTGGGGGCCCGATCAGCCCGCGCCGGCGCGGCAATCGTTCAACCTGACCTTTCGGATCGATCGGAACCTGCGTTTCCCGCAGGGAACCTACCGAATGCGCCACGCCGAACTCGGCGAGATGGAAATCTTCCTCGTCCAGATAGCCGCTGATGCGAACAGCAGCACGCTCGAAGCTGTCTTCAACTGAAGTTCAAATCGGGACAACCGCGGATTACGCGGATCGCACGGATGGGGAGGGGTTCAGAATGGCTGCGAGAGAATAAATCTTCTTCATCCGAGTAATCCGCGTAATCCGCGGTTCAATCCTCCCAACTCATCAGCAAATAGACCCCTTTGTCTTCTATTTGCCGGAACCCGAGCCGCTGATACAACCGCATCGCGGGATTGAAACGTTCGACGTGAATCGTCAGGGGCTTGCCGGCCGCCGTCGCTTCCTCCTGCAACTCCTTTAGCAGCTTCGTCCCAATACCCGCACCGCGATGTTCAGGCAAAAGCGCAATGTCGATCACATGGACGGCTTCGTCCGAACGCCTAACCAACAACCTTCCCGCCGCGACCCCACCGCGCTCGATGATCTGGAACGAAGCATCAGGGTAATTCCTTTGGTAATCTGCGGTCTGCGCGTTGAACTGCATCCGGCAGAACATCGCTTTCTGCTCCTCGCTCCAACCGGTGACCGCCAGTTCCTCCGCCCGAGTACTGGCATACAGGCGGGCGAGAAACGAATCGTCCCCCGGCGTGATCGGTCTGAGTGACGGCGACTCGTCCATCCGGACTCGTCACATGTCACACGTCACATGTCACTCTCTTTACCCTCTCGGCGGAAACACTCCCTGCAACGCGATGCAGAAGTTCAGCGTCAGGAACGGCATCATGTTATTATGCGGCAGGCTGCCTCCCGCCGGAGCAAGATCCTGAAACGCCATTTGGCCCAACGGGCTAACCGTCGGCGTGTAGGGCTGAAATGGATCGACCGTCTTGGCTAGGACATTACCGGTCGGGAGATTAGCGCTCCCGGCAAAGCTGGTAACACACTGCAACGTGTGGGGATGGGACGGCATTTCCGAGGTCAGCAACGTTACCGTGTCACTTCCACTCACTTCTCCGAGATCGTGCAGGGAGAGGCCGGGGCCCTGCCCGGGTTGCATGGGCGCGCTGTCCTGCATATTGGGCAACGCGAAGGTACTTTGGCCATTGCCTCCGTAGGTCGTTCCCAGCAGGGAGAAGAGGGCGGTGTTCTGCGAGATGGGCAGGATTTGCCCGTTGCAAAAGGCCCAGCCTTTAGGCGCGAACTTAAAACCGAAGATACGAATTTCAGCTACAAATGGGTTTGCCATATTTTTCTCCTAACTTGGTGGCGGGAAAATTCCGAACAATGAAATGATAAAATTGATGCACAGGTACGGCTGAAAATTGGTGTGCGGCTGGCTGCCACCCGCTGGGCCGACAGCTTGAGCAGCCATGGGAACATTAGCCGGACCCGGGCGGTATAGATTCTTGTCCGGCTTGGCCGGGACCATGTTAGTCGCCGCGGTTGAGTTCGCTGCGGCACTCGAAGCCAGGAGGGCATGAGTGTGCGATGGGATTTGCTGCACCGTGAGCGTGACCTCTTCCGTCCCTCCCGTTTGCGCCAGGACGAAGCCGTTGCCCTGATGAATAGGGAGGCGACCACGCAGGTCGGGGAGAGCAAAGGTCTCCTGGCCGTCGCCGCCATAGGTCGTGCCGATGAGGGTGAACAACGCGTCATTTTCCGAAATGGGCAGCAACTGCCCCTCGCAGAACGCCCAGCCGGCGGGTGCAAAGTTGCCCCCGAACATTCTGATTTCACCTATGAATGGATTTGACATGATTTTCTCCTTAGTTCTGAGATGGGAAAATACCGATCAGAGCTATGCAAAAGTTCAGCGTCAGAAACGGCTGCATATTCTCGTGCGCCTGGCTGCCGCCGACATTGCTGATCGAAGTGGGATCCATTGCCACCAGGGACGCGGGATTTGCATAAATCGGATCGGTCGCCGCCGATGTCCCCAGCATGGCTGAGCCCGGAATAATCTGGCTGTCGGCGGCCGTGGTGCCATTCAATGCATGCTGGTGGGTCGGCAACTCGGAAAGCGAGAGGGTATGCGCCTTCTCGCCGCCTTTTGTTCCCTGGGTGTTCTTATTAAAGTGGATCGGCGTCTGGCCTCGCAGATCGGGCAGGGCAAAGGTGGTCTGGCCATTGCCACCGTACATTGTGCCGAGGAGCGAGAAGAGCGCCTGGTTCTGGTTGATGGGCAGGAATTGGCCGTTGCACATCGCCCAGTTCCGCGGGGCGTAGCCGAAGGCCATGATTTTAATTTCACCAAGAAAAGGTTCAGACATGGTGTGTTAGCCGGTTGAGTTAGGTGAGGGCGAGGGAGCTCGCGCAACGAGTTGAAAGGGAGTGGAAGAGTAGAGTGGGCTTGGGGTGAGGGATTCGGGGTTGGAGATCGGGTTGTTGGGAATCGCTTTTTATTTGGCGCGCAAAATCCTGTCCAGCTTTTTTTTAAAAATTTTTTGCAGGCCTAACAACCAAAAGAAATTGGACCGCGGATTACACGGATAACTCGGATAAGGATTGAAGGTAGGGACGGCGCGCTGCGCCGTCCGTTATCGAATCGGAGAGCTCATCACGCCGACAGCGCAGCGCGCCGTCCCCACCATTTCCCCATCCGAGTCATCCGCGGTTCAATCCTCTTTGTTTCAGGGATTGGAATCGCCAGGATGAGGCAATCTGCGCCCGCGGATTACGCGGATTGCTCGGATAAGAAATTTACTTTTCGAAATATTTTTTGCTTTCTTCCTATCCGTGTCATCCGCGTAATCCGCGGTTGATCTCCAAGCATATGAATTGGTCTGAACTGCGGCAGAAGCTCACCCGGAAAAATAACCTTCCGCCGCGTCCGATCCGGCACCTGGCCAGGCTCACCTTCATCGCGTTTCTTCTTACCTTCGTGATCTCGCGCGTCTGCGTGATTCTCATCATGACACGCCGGATGCCGAATCTCTTCTTCCACGCCGGCGGCACGCATGTGCACCACCTCAATTACGGAATCTTTCTTCTCTCGACCACCGCCGCAGTCCTTCTCTTCGCGCCTTGGCCCCGCGAGAGGCGCGGGCTCTGGGCGCTTCTCTACGGACTGGCCATGGGCCTCACGTTCGATGAGTTCGGAATGTGGCTGAATCTCGGCGGGAGCTACTGGCAGCGGGCCAGTTTCGACGGAGTCATTGTTGTTCTGACGGCGTTTGGACTTATCGCGTTCGCCCCGCGCTGGGAACGGGTCCGCTCCCACCATTTCGTTACCGGCACCGCGCTCCTTCTGGTGGTCGGGACGTTTTACCTCATTCTCTTCAAATCCCTCCAGCACGCCCATGACATGATCATGCCGCATCTGATCGAGATCGAGCAGGCTGGTCCGCGTTAGGAAGCGGACAAGAATCTCCGCGGATTACGCGGATGACACGGATGGGGAAGAGGACCAGAAACCGGACACGGCGACACAACGCTGTGGCTACAATTCCATCCGAGTCATCCGCGGAATCCGCGGTTAAGAAAATCCCCTTGGGTGAGGTTTTTTATTCGATCGTTTTAATCGAATCGATGATGGCGCCGATGTCCTCGCCATGCTTTTGCATGGCTGCCGCCAGCCCGCTGAACATGATGAAGTAAGCATTCTCTCCATCTTTGGGCTCGATCGCCAGCAACTCCGCCGTGATGGCCTGGCCTGATGATTTGCCTTTCACGACGTAGATCGTTCCCTTCACGCCATTCTTGTTCGTGTCGTCGCCCAAGTCCTTGGATTCGACCCCGGTCATCTTCGCCGCTTTCGTGAAGGTCTTGCCCAAATCGGGAAGCGACTCTTTCACCTTCCCGAAGGTCTGGTTCATTTTGTTCACGTTGAGCGTGATCCCGGGATCATCTCCCGATTTGCAAACCAGGTCGCCGTCCTTGTCCACCGTCATTGACCAACCGTCGGGTAACTTGAATTGAAAAACCGGCTCTTCGTCCGGAAATTTTACGCTCCTGGCTTCAAGAGGAAGAATGAGGCTGACGAAGAGGCTGGCGGCGAGAGCGGCGATGCGAAATTTCATGGTGAGGTTCTGTTCGCGGTGCCGACTATTGTCGAGGTTATTCTAAGGCAACCGGCGGATCTTACCGCGGATTACGCGGATTGCACGGATGGGGAACTGTTATTGGTCCGTCGACAATTCCCTGTTGCTCTTCTTCGCCATCCGAGTCATCCGCGTAATCCGCGGTTAAGAACCCCTTCGAAAATCTATCCGTTGTGACCTTCGCGTGAGATTTCTCCTCTCTCGGCGGAACTGGATCCTCCGTTCCAAATGGCACCCACGGCATGCAGCGAAACAACCGCGACGTCGTGAGCCAAAGGCCTTTGGGGAAACCGTGAATCTGCACCGCCCATTTCGAATATTCCGAGCAAGTCGGCCGGAAACGGCATCGGACAAAATGCTTTCCCCAAGGCTGAAGAAGAAGGCGGTAGCCTTTTATGACGACTTCTCGATAGAGAACCACCGAGACTTGCTTCTCCGGCGGTCGCATCCAATCGCAAAGCGCGGCGATCGCGAGGACCGCCGCCACGATGAGAATAATCCGGCGCCGGCGTGCTACGGCTGGCCGCAATGCGGACACGTCGCTAGGCCTTCCAGGCGCTTCTTTCCGCAGTGCGGGCATGGGACGAGGTTGCCTTTCGGACGCGTCACGAGGTGGACAATCAACCCGATAACCCAGGTAGCTGGAATCCAGCCGAGGATCGTCACTAACTGGGCATTTTCAGAATTGCGGCTCTTGGCGTCCTTCATGATCCAGATCGCCGTGAAAATCCAGGCCCCGATGCTCACCAGGATCAACAGCACGTAAAGAATGCAACAAGTCAGGCCGAGGCCGGCCGCACCCGTCACCGCGGCGGCATCTTCGGCGCTCAGAGTATGGCTGGGGCTGGGCGAATCCCGCTGCGCAAGCAAATTCGCGGCACCAAAAAGGACCGGAAAGCCGAAGATGAGTCGCTTCATGCGTCCATCCATAAGATTTTCCGCAAGTTGCTGTCAATGCAATTAGCGCCTTGGAGCCGCGCACTGGAGCCGGCCTGCCCCCAGGCCGGGGAGCGAAACGCATCTTCCGTACGCAGACATCGCCGCACCTGCTTGCACAGGGCGGCGATGAAATCTGCTAACCGCGCCTTAACGGCTACGGGTTTCCGCCAGGAATCGTCTTCGGGCGGGTAACCAGGTGGACGATCAGTCCCACCGGCCAGATGAGCCAACCTAAAACTGTCACCAGAGTGGCGTTCGGCGACTGGCGCTTCTTCGCATCGCGCATGATCCAGATCGCGACAAAAATCCAGATGGCGATCATGAGCAGTTGGACGATGCAGACACCGCCAAAAATGCCGGCGGCGGCCGCCCCACTGAGGTCGGCTGGTGTGTCAGTCGAAGTTTGCGCGAGCAAACCTGTGACGATGAAAAAGAATGGTGATCCGGCAAGAAGTCGCTTCATGGGCGCTTGATTACGAATTTCGGCAAGATTCTGTCAACGTTATTATTTGAGGGAAAAACTTTTCCCGCCAGACCCGTGTGTTCGATCCGCAAAATCGATCGCCGTTGACCCACAATCTGCCCTTGAACCCCATGCTCGTCGCCGCAGGAAAAGAAATCTTGTCTGCTGACAAGCCGCGCGGCAGCATCGGCCACTCACCGAATAACCTGTTGGGTTAACCAAACAAACCAAGAGTCATAGCCATGGAAGAGACGACGAAATCAAAGAAGCCAATGATGGTCGGTATTGTCCTGCTGCTCATTTTCGCGGGCCTTTACGTCTTCGTTCTCAACGCTTACCGCAATGAAGGTGCGAACCGCTCCGCCGAGCTGGTCGCGGACACCGCGAAAGCCGGCGAGAACCGCATCGATGTCAGCGGTCGTATCGTGACGGCCGACCCGATCAAAGGCGACGTCGTAGTGCGGCTCGAGTTCAGTCCACATGGTTCGTTCGCTTCCGGTGATGGCGGAATGCTCTCGCGCGATCTCGATCTTTATGTTTCGAGCGCCACGGGGAAAAACGTTCACGAATTCAAAAAAGGGAAACGGATGAATCCAGTCGAGGCCGTCGTCGAAATCTACGATGGCGAGCCGATGGATTACCCCTTCGACTCGCATTCCGCGGAGCTGTCGTTTTTCTTTGAACCATCTGCGGGCAAGGGCGGCGAGCCCGCTTCTGCCGAAGCGATCCCGATGGCGGTCGAAATGCGCGGCTCGGTCGCCGGGCTTCGTCTCGACACCGAAATCGCCAAGGAAAACACGCCGGATCACGCGGTCATCGACATCAGCATTCAGCGCGCGACGACGGCGGTTTTCTTTTCCGTTTTCATTATGATCGCGATGTGGGCGCTGGTGATCGGGGTCCTCTGCCTGGTCTTCCGCGTTTTTGCCGGCCATCGCAAGATCGAGATCTCGATGTTCTCGTTCCTCGGGGCGCTTCTCTTTGCCTTCCCAGCGCTGCGCAACAGCCAGCCGGGCACCCCGCCTATCGGGACGATGAGCGATTTCCTCGCGTTCTTCTGGGCGGAAGTGATTATCGCGCTCTCCCTGCTCGCGGTGGTGTTGCGCTGGATAATTCGCGGACCGGGCGGAGACGCGCCAAAGTAGGCGGGTGAACACCGGGCTGCCTTCGCTTCTGGAGCGCTATCCAACCCTGGAGGCGTGCAAAGGAGAATTGTCCGCCGCCTTCGAGCTGCTGGCAGCGACATTCCGCAACGGGAACAAACTCCTTGTTTGCGGCAACGGCGGGAGCGCGGCCGACAGCGACCATCTGGTCGGCGAGCTGATGAAAGGTTTTCTGAAACGGCGGCGGCTTCCGGCGACGGACGCCGCGAAGCTCGAGGCTAGCGGCGGGAAGGATATCGCCGGTCGCCTGGAGGGAGCGTTGGCGGCGATTTCGTTGCCGTCCCAAACGGCGTTGATGACCGCGACGGCGAATGACGGCGATTACGATCTGACCTTCGCCCAACAGGTTTACGGGCTTGGCCGGCCGGGCGACGTGCTCCTTGCCATCAGCACCTCAGGCCGGGCGAAGAACGTCTGCAACGCGGTGATCGTGGCGAAGGCGTTCGGCTTGAAATCCATCGCCCTCACGGGACGCACTGGCGGCGATCTCGCGCCACTCGCCGACATCGCGATCAAGGTTCCGTCCGATAACGTCGCCGAAATCCAGGAGCTGCATCTCCCCGTTTACCACTGGCTCTCGACCGAACTGGAAGACGTTTTTTTCTCCGGGTGGCAAGAGCCGCGAAGCTTTTTTTGACCGCGGATTACGCGGATTGCACGGATAAAGAAAAGAGCTCCTGATTCTCCCCATCCGAGAAATCCGCGTAATCCGCGGTCCAATTGTCTTCCGGTCAGATCACGCGCTCGTTCCCGCCATCGACGGGAATCTGCGCGCCGGTGGTCGTTGCAAAGGCCGGTCCACACAACTCGGCCGCGAGCTCCCCGACGTCTCTGCTCGTGACTTCAGTCCTGAGAACGTTGTTCCGTTTGTACTCGTCGACCGATAAGCCATAACTCGCGGCACGGGCCTTGAGCACTTCGTCCGTCCAAATCCCGGTGTCGAAGACAGCGTTGGGATGCAGCGTGTTCACGCGGATCCCGGCGGCGCCCCATTCCAAAGCTGCGACGCGCGCGAGCTGGGTGAGCGCCGCCTTTGAGGCGGAATACGCCGCTGCGCCCGGCCCCGGAGCGGCCACGTTTTTCGAACCGATCACGACGAGTCGCCCGCCGTTTGGCGCGAGCTTGAGCAGGGGATAACATTCGCGCATCAAATTTAGATTCGCGTCGAGGTTTACCGAGAAGACGCGGCGCCATTCCGAATGGTCGAGCGACTCGATCGGCGTTCCGGCAGGGAAAACGCCGGCGTTCAGAATGAGCATGTCCAACCCGCCGAAAGTTCGGATCGCTTTTTCCAGGGCGGCGCCAACGGCCTCTTCGGACGTTATGTCGCATTGGAGTCCCAGATAATCCGGGCGGGCCGCAATGCTTGTCTCGATTTCGGAAGCGACGTCGAGACCGATCACAGCGGCGCCCCGCTTGAGCAGAGCCGTCACGCAGGCTTTTCCGATTCCCGACGCCGCCCCGGTTACGCAGGCAATTTCGCCCGCGAAAACCGCCGGCTTCCCGGCCCGGCGCAACTTCGCCTGTTCCAGGTCCCAATACTCGAATTCAAACAACTCTTCTTCGGGCAAGGCGCGATAACCCCCAAGCGCTTCCGCTCTCGTGATTACTTCGATGGTGTGCGAGTAAAGGTCGCGCGCAATCCCGGCCTCCTTCGCGGAGCGCCCAACGGTGCACATTCCGAGTTCGTGATCGAGAATGACCCGCGGCGCCGGATCGAGCATGGTCTTGACTTCTTTGGCGCGCGGAGAATTCCGGGAAAAATATTCGCGGTAGGCAGCGGCATACGCATTCACGTCGCGTCCAAGCAACGGCAGCCGCTTGGTGCGCAGGATGTGATCGGGCGTGGCCGGCCCCCGCTGCGAAATCTGCTGGATTTTTTTCGAGCGTGAAAAGGCGAGCGCCTTAGGGTCGGAGGAGGTGGAAAGTATCACCGGAAAGCCGGCGGTCCGCGCGATTTCGGAGCGAAGCGCAGCGAGCACAGGTCCCATCCGACCTATGGGACCTGTTTTCTCTGGCGCTGGAAACTCCCAGGCGCCCTGCCTCTTCAAATAATTCTCTGCCCGCTCCACCAACGAAATCATCCTCGCATAGGATTCCTCGGCGGTAGCTCCCCACGAAAAGATCCCGTGCTTCAACAAGACCATCCCTATTGTCGATGGCGTCAATTCACTCTCGATTCTTCCGGCACAGACCCGGGCCAATTCGAAGCCCGGCATGACGTAGGGCACGATAATCACCTCGTTGCCGTAGATCTCCCGGACCCGCGCTTCGCCGTCGTCGGTGTTCGTGACGGCGAGCACCGCATCGGCGTGGGTGTGATCGACGAACCTGTGCGGGATGACCGCGTGCAAAATTGTTTCGACCGAGGGAGCGGGGGCATTGGCCCGAGTAACGCTCGTGGCCAGCTCGTTCACCATTTGCGGATCGGAGAGCGCATCGAGCCGGGCGAGCTTGAGCAAAGGCGCCATCCGCACGGGCGCGAATCCACCGGCCTCGATGGTTTCCAAATCCCAGCCGCTGCCTTTGACGTAAAGGATTTCCTCTTCGTCTCCGACCGCATTCCGCTCCTTCACTTTCACGGAAGTGTTGCCGCCGCCGTGGAGAACGAGGGTATCGTCGCACCCCAGCAACCGGGAGCTGTAAACGCGCAGCTCCAAATCGGTTTTGCATTTGCCGGCCTCGGTGGGGTCCCAAAGATTCTTCATCCTGCTGGGTGCATTGAACAGATGCCCGGGCAATTGCCAACCGCAAAAATGCCGGACCAGACCTTCGATTGTCTTGCTTCGGCGATGGCGGAAGCTTATGCGATTCCCGAAGCCAGCGGGTCCAATCTTTCAAACCGGCGAATGATTCTTCAGAACGACTTTAAGCGTCAGTGGGAGTTCGTGGAAGGGCCGGCCCTGGAAGCGGTCCGCAGAGTAGGGGAGAGCGGCTGGTATATTCTTGGTAAGGAAGTCGAAGCGTTTGAGGCGTCGCTCGCGGAATTTTGGAGGGTGTCCCACGTAATTGGAACGGGTAACGGCCTCGACGCCCTCGAAATCGCTCTGCGCTGCCTGGACCTCCAGCGGGGAGAGAAAGTCCTGACCACACCTCTTTCGGCTTTCGCGACGACGCTCGCGATCGTTCGAGCGGGAGGTGTTCCCGTGTTTGTCGATGTCGACGACTCCGGTTGCATCGATCTGCGGCAATGCCGCGAGGTGTTGGCCCAGGACCGCTCGATCCGCTTTCTCGTGCCGGTTCACCTCTATGGATTCGCTTTGCCAATGCCGGAACTCGCCCGGCTCAAGACAGATTTCGGATTGCAAATCGTGGAGGATTGCGCGCAATGCATTGGCGCGTCGTTTGGGAATATCGCCGCTGGAACCGTCGGCCAGATGGCGGCGACCAGTTTTTATCCAACCAAGAATCTGGGAGCGATGGGAGACGCCGGTGCGCTCTTAACGAACGACGCGGCCCTGGCGGAGAAAGCCAGGAACCTGAGAAATTACGGTCAGTCGTCCCATTATCTCCATTCCACCCCCGGATTGAATAGCCGGCTCGATGAGCTGCATGCGGCGGTGCTGCGGGATGCGTTTCTGCCGAATCTGGAACAATGGACCAAGGCACGGCGACGCACGGCCCACAAATATCTCGAACAGATCCGGAATCCGTCTATTCAACTCCTCTCGCCCGATCCGGCGATGAAAGCGGTTTGGCACCTCTTTCCTATTCTTGCCGCCGAAGGCTCTCGCGATCAGCTCCGAAGTTATCTTGATTCCTGCGGCATCACGACCGGCGTTCATTATCCCCGCCTGATCTGCGAGCAGCCGGCGCTGCGAGACGGCTCGTGGGAGAAGCGATTGGAACTGGGCAAGGCCCGCCGCTTCGCTGAATGCGAACTCTCGCTCACGATCCATCCGTTTTTGACTGAGACGGAAGTTGATGCTGTCATCGCCGCCTGCAACGATTGGAAAATTTAGCGAGCCATGAAGAGCGAGTTTAACGGAGCGCGCGTCCTGATAACGGGAGGCCTCGGCTTTATCGGTTCGAATCTTGCCCGGCGTCTGGAGAGCTTTGGCGCCGTCATCACGGTGGTGGACAGCCTGATTCCGGATTACGGCGGCAATCTCCACAACATCGAAGGCTTGCAGGACCGCATTCAGGTCAACGTCTCGGACGTCCGCGACACCCATAGCCTGCGCTACCTCGTCCAAGGCAAGGACTACTTGTTTAACCTGGCCGGGCAAACCAGCCATCTCGATTCGATGCGCAATCCCATGCCCGATTTGGAGATCAATTGCCAGGCGCAGCTTTCGATTCTCGAAACCTGCCGCGCTTACAATCCTAAAATCAAAATCGTCTTTGCCAGCACGCGTCAGATTTACGGACGGCCCAATCACCTTCCGGTGACCGAGAGTCACCCAATCAATCCGGTGGATGTGAATGGGATCAACAAGATGGCCGGAGAAAAATATCATCTTCTTTACAGCGACCTTTACGGAATTCCCGCTACGGCGTTGCGCCTGACCAATACGATCGGGCCACGAATGCGGATCAAGGATGCCCGGCAGACCTTCGTTGGTCTTTGGGTGCGGCAGCTAATCGAAGACAAGCCGATCGAAGTCTGGGGCGGCAAGCAACTCCGCGACTTTACCGACGTCGAAGATGCGGTGGACGCTTTTCTTCTGGCCGCGGCGAACCCTTCTACCAGCGGCCAGGTCTATAATCTGGGCGGCCCCGAAGTTCTCGATCTCGAAAGCCTGGCGAAGTTGATGGTCGAGATTAATGGTTCTGGCGAATACGCGATTCGCGAGTTCCCAACGGATCGACGCGCGATCGACATCGGCGATTACTACGGCGATTTCTCGAAGATCCGGACCGAACTGGGCTGGACACCGCAACGAAAGTTGCGCGACACCCTCGAGTCTACTTTGCGTTACTTCCGGGAGGCAATGCCTCACTACTTGTAGCGACTGATCGAAAGCAGGTTCAGGCATTCGCTGCCTGCAAGACCGCGAGGACTGCGTCCCTGAAGTTCGCCACCGTAAACTCCGGCGTCTGCCGCAGGGCTTCACGATAGCCGTGGTCAATAAAGATCGCGCGACAGCCGGCCGCGTGGGCGCAATCGACGTCGCGCCAGCGATCACCGATAAGGAAGCTTCGTTTCAAATCGATTCCATGAGCTGCGGCTGCGCGTTGCAGCATGCCGGGCGCGGGCTTCCGGCAATCGCACGGATCGCCATGAGTCGCGCCGCCGTGGAAACAAACTTCGATCCCATCGAGTGAGGGAAGGAGGGTGCGCAGTTTCGCATGGATTGCTTCAACGACCTCTCGCGTCTGCGTGCCGCGCCCCACATCGGGTTGGTTGGTCACCACGATGAGGAGGAAGCCGGCGTCCTTAAGCTTTTCACAACCCTCAACCGCGTCCGGATAGAGCTCGAAATCATCGAGCCGCGCCGGTGGAAAGGAAAGTCCGTCGCGGACCACCGGCCGATTGAGCACTCCGTCCCGGTCCAGAAAGACCGCGCGTTTTTTTACTTCGTGCTCTCCCATTTCGTCTGTGCCGCCTTAAGCGCGGGATGCGAAACGAAGAGGTGCCAGACGACGGCTTGAAATGCCTCGGCGTGAGGCGTGGTATTCATTGGGTTCACGGTCGGAATGATGATGCAGACATCCGCAACCTTCGCGGTGAAGCCGCCGTCCCGGCCGACAATTCCAAGAATGGCGCTCTCCCGTTCCTTCGCCAGCTGCAAGGCCGCGACCAGATTCGGGCTGACATTTCTTTCCACGTCGCCGCCGCCGACCGAGAAGACGAGCAGCGCATCTTTCCCGTTCAGGCGGCTGCCTTTCAGCCATTCCACGAAAACCGTGCTCCAGCCTTCGTCGTTCGTGCGCGCGGTGAGCTCGGAAACGTTATCGGTCGGGGCGTAGCATTCCATGCCGGCGATCTTGCGAAAATCGTTCACCGCGTGGGAAGCGTTCGCGGCGCTGCCGCCAACGCCCAAAATGAAGAGCCGGCCGCCGCGAGCTCGCACGCTGGCCAGAAGCTCGACGGCTTTTTCACAAAGCGCAGCATCGAGCCCCGCGACCACTTCGGCGGTTTCGCGAAGATGTTGTTCGGAATAGCTCATAAGGTGACGGAGAGTTGCTGGCCGCGAAGCATGGCGTCAAGCTCGGCGAGTCCTTCCCGGGAGCCGGCCTCATAAAAACGCTGCCCGACCTCGAAGCCGGCGAGCTCCCTCCGGCCGATTAAATCCTGGTAGACCTCCGCGAGGTCGAAAGGCCTGTCGTTAGGCCAGGGCGCGAGAGCTTCGGCTCTCAGGATTCCCAGTCCGTAATCGATATATTTCATCTCGGGCGTGCGGTTTTCCTTGTCGTAGCTTTTGATTTCCCCGGCCTCGAACCAAACGTTGCTCGAGTCCCAGCGGTTGGCGTTTTGGAATACCGTCATCAAACCCAGTTTTCCGCTGGCGGCAAACGCCCCGATCGGCGCCGCATAATCAATCGGCAAATAGGAATCGCCATATAAGACGAGGAATTTCTCGCCGGCCAGCGGAAGCGCGTTTTTCAGGGCGCCGCCGGTGCCGAGCAAAGTGGGCCCGTCAAACGAGTAGGATAATTCCATTCCGAAGCTGCCTCCATCGCCAAACTCCGACTCGATCATCTCTCCGAGGTAACCGACACAGAGGATGACTTTCCGAATTCCGGCGCTCCGCAACAGCCGCAATTGATGCGCGAGGAAGGGCTGGTCAGCCACCGAGACGAGAGCTTTCGGAATTTTCTCTGTCACCGGCCTCAATCGGGTCGCCAGCCCGCCAGCCAGAATGGCGACCGGCCAGTCCGCCAGGCTCGACCTATCCGGCGCGCTCATTGATTAAGGATCCGCGTTCCTTCAAAATCGAAACGGAAGCGCACTTCAGTGAGACCCTTGTCGCGCATGGCATGCCGGAGCCTGATTTTGTCGCCGGCATAAAACATCAGGAAGCCGCCGCCACCCGCGCCGATGAGCTTCCCGCCCAGCGCGCCGTTGGCCATGGCGCAATCGTACCAGGCGTTGATGTCGGTGTTACTCATCCCCTTCGAGCGCTCCTTCTTTCGCTGCCAGTGGACATCCATAAGGCGCGCGAACTCCTCCAGATCGCCTGCTTCCAGGGCTACCTGGCTTTGCTTCCCGAGTTCCTTGGTAAAGTGAAGGTTCTCGGTCATCACCGGATCGGCCTGTTTACTTCGGACATCCTGTTCCTGGAGAATGGCGGAGGCGGCTCGCGAGTATCCGGTAAAGAAGAGCAGGAGATTGTCCTCGAGGTTGTACAAAGTCTCCTCCGAAATCTTCAGAGGCGCGGCTTCCACCCGGCCATCCGGGAGAAAGCGAAAGCAGGTGATCCCGCCAAAGGCCGCGATATACTGGTCCTGCTTTCCGATCGGTTCGCCCAGTTTCTCCAGCTCGATGCAGCAGGCTTGCTCCGCCAGCTCGGCTGGATGCACCAGATCCTTCCTTAAAGCATGAAAGGCTTTGAGCAACGCGGTCGTAAAGCTGCCCGATGAGCCCAGCCCGGTTCCCGCGGGGATATCAGCCATGCTTGTGATCTCGAGGTTGCGCTCCTGGATGTTAACCAGCTTGAGCGCCTCCCGGATAATAGGATGTTTGATTTCATCGATGGCATCGGCCTCTTCCAGGTGGGAGTACTTGAGCAGAAAACCTTCTACGAACCGGCGGTGGACGTTGATATAGACGTACTTGTCGATCGCGGCCGCAATCAGGAACCCGGAGTGCTCTTTATAATACGAAGGCAGATCGGTGCCCCCGCCGCCAAGCGAGATTCGAAGAGGCGAGCGGGTAATGATCATGAGGAAGTTTTCCGAGCCGTAGCTACTACCTGCCAGCCAAAAGGTGAGTCGAGAAGATTAGCATGAAAAAGAACCCGAAACAGTTTCATCGCAGCGCTCGCGGGGCCCGACGACCTCCAGGCGCCGGCCGACTCGACATCCTGCGCGAGGCGCTCGCCGCGCGCGATGACCATCAGCCGATAGAGATTAAAGAATGGAAACCCTGACAGGTAGGTCCGCTCAACGGAGTAGCCTGCTCGCTCCAGGACAGATCGAATCTTGCTGCGATCGAAATGCTGGCGATGCCCGATATGCCGGTCGAACGCCGACATGGGACCTCCCGGCACGGTGACAATCAGTCGCGCCTTCGCCGCCAGATATGTCCCGGCGCGCTCCAGGAACGCGACTGGATCGTCCACATGCTCCAGCACCTCGGAACAAACCGCGTGCGTCGCCCAGCCGGAAAATTGGTTTAACTCGGAGGGCGGCCGAAAAATATCAGCCACCAGAAAGGTCGCGCCCGGAACCTTTCGTTGAGAAATAGCGACGCCGCTTTCACTGAGCTCCGCACCCACAAATCGCGCCTCGGGGAGTAATGGGGCGAGCTTTTGAACGAGATCGCCCTGGCCGCTGCCGAGGTCGAAAACGGACATCGCGCCTTTGCCGGCATCTTCACAGAGCAGTCTTGCGATAATTTCATGGCGCATCCGCTGCGCCGGGTTTTCGGCGGCGGACGCGGCGTAATGTTTCCAGTGCGCGTCCCAATCGTCCGGTGAAACAGGCGATTGGCTAGACATCTTCGCGCCGGGCCACGGCAAAGAGGTTAAGGCGAAACTTGTGATAATGCAGGTGGATGGAGCTCGGTTTGAACCCGGCCCGCACTAGCAAGGGCCAGAGATCGCGTTTGTCGTAATACATTTTATGGTCCTCCATTTCGGTCTTTGAACTCCAGCCCAGTCGGAAGGCGGAAAACTCCAGGAAACCCTTACCCAGCCACGTCGGGACATTAATAAGAAGCACCCCCGCCGGCTTGAGCAAGCCAAGGCACGACTCGATAACCAGGAGGGGATCGCGCAAGTGCTCCAGGACCGAGATAAGCATCACCACGTCGAAACTCTCTGCTGTCAGCTTCGGCAGAGTTTCTTCGATTGTTCCCTGATGGAAGGCGAATTTCTCCAGCCCGGCCAGCTCCGGCGCGAGGCGGAAGTCCACGCCGACACCGGCCTCCAGATACGGAGCCATCGCCACCAGTTGCGTGGCACGGTATCCGCAACCCAATTCCAGCACTCTCAGGTTCGCGCGCTTTGGCAGGTGACGCGAGATCGCGCGTTGAGACAGCCAGACCCCGGCTCGGTCCAAAAAAGTCAGGCCCTTTTGTCCATAGGCCTCGTCTGCTCGCGCGGTCAAAGCTTCTGCTCTGGCGCCACTCGTTGCGCCATCTCCAGTAAGAGGGTAAAGCAAAAAGTTTGGAACCCGACGATAATCAGGAGCAATCCAAAAATGGCCGGATGCGAGATTTCAAACAGCATGAATTCAGAAGTCAGATAGTGATAGATCAGGATACTGAGAAGGACAGCTCCCAGAAAGACACAACTCCCGGCCAGAAGCATACCGCGATCGTAAGTCAGAATCTGGCGAAGGCGTCGGAGTGACTGCGGGCGCAGTCCGTGCATGACGCGCGCCAGCACGCCGATTTGAATCGAGCTATAACCCAGAGTTACAAAGGTTACTCCCAGCAGCATCCAGTAGAGACTAAAGCCAACGCCACCGACCGTGACAGGCCCCTTGGACAAGGCGATGGCGATGAAGGCGCCGATCAGGGTAAGAACAACGCCCGGCCTAAGCAAGAAGGAGTCGGGAGTGTAAACCAGCATGACTTTGAGATTCAGCCAGCCAGCAATCCAGGGCGAAAGCCAGCCCATCCGCCGATGATGACTGAATCGCCCTTCTCTGTCCTTGTAGAATTTTACCGGGACCTCAGCGATCCTCAGCTTCAGGCGGGCCGCTTTTAGAACCATCTCGCTGGCGTACTCCCACGACTGCGACTTCAGATCGATTCGTTCCAGGGCCGCTCGCGTCAAGCCCCGCATCCCGCAATGGATGTCCGAATAACGACTCCCGTAGATCCGGTTCAAAATCCAGGTCGTGAAAGGGGTGCCAAAATACCGGTGTAATCCCGGCATCGCTCCTTTCTCGATGCTGCCCCGAAACCGGCTCCCCATGACAAACTCGGCGCCGTTCCGAAAAGCTTCCACGAAAGGGGTGAGCTCGCGGAAATCATAGGTGAGGTCGGCGTCACCCATAATGATCCACTTTCCCCGAATGTAGCGGGCCGCGTCGATGTAAGCGCGGCCCAGGCCACGCTTTGGAGTGCGGAGGACTTCTCCTCCATGCGCAAGAACGATCTCCGGTGTCTTGTCGGTGGAGCTATCTACGATCAGAATCTGGCCTTTCACGCCCGCTCGTTCCAGGCCCTGTTTACACCAGTCCACAAATTCGCCTGCCGTGATCTCTTCATTCAAGGCCGGGACGACGATGCTCACTTCGACGGGCCCCGGCTCTGAATTCACCGGGAGGCAGTGCTCAATGACCGGAATCTCTTCAGCCATGCCGCAGTTCCTCGAGCATGGCTCTCATCGCCGCGGTGACTGCTTCGGCCGAGGTTCGCCGGGCCTGCCATCCGAGGCTCTTGATTTTCGAGCAATCGAAGCGAACCACTGGAACATCGCCCTTCCAGCCGCGATCGCCGCCCGTGAATTCGTAGCTCGTTGTCCCCGGTGCAATTCCGCTGACTTCAACGGCGAGATCAGCGATCTCGCGGACCGTAATGTAGTCGTCGGTCGCTACGTTGAAGACATCATATGACCGGGTCGTGTGCTCGTCGGCGAGGCGAATAGCGGCGAGGACGTCCTCCACATGGATGTAGCTTTTTCGTTGGGTGCCGTCGCCCAGGATGCGTAGCCGCGCCGGGTCGGCTTGCAAGCGGCGGACAAAATCATACCCGACGCCATGGGTCTGACGCCCGCCCACCACATTGGCAAAACGGAAGGCCCTTCCCGTTAACTCGAACATATGGCAATAGGATGCGATCAGCCCTTCGCAGGCGAGTTTGCTCGCGCCATAGGTCGAAATCGGGATCGCCGGCCCGTAATCTTCCCTGAAAGCAACGCTCGGATTTTCGCCATACACACCGCTGCCGGACGTGTACAGAATCTTGCGAACGCGGTTCGTTCGCATCGCCTCGAGGACATTCTGAGTGAGATAAGTTCCCTCCCAGAAATCGATGTCCGGCTGGGTGACTGCCTTCGCGATATCGGGATTTGCGGCCAAATGGAACACCGTGTCACAGCCGGCCATCGCGGCGCTCACCGCGCCGAGTTCCTTGAGGTCGGCCCTAACCACTTCAACCCGCGGGTCCCGACAGGCCTCCGCGACATACGATTGCTGGCCTGACGTAAAGTTGTCGAAGATAACCACGCGTTCAGTCCGATCGCGTTCCAATAATGATCGAACCAGATGGCTCCCGATGAAGCCGGCGCCGCCGGAAACAAAGACTCTCTTCCATTCACTAAAATTGGCCGGCACGAGAGCGACAATGCTGCCAGTCGCGAAAGTGTCAACCTGAGCGCGGTGCCCCCGCTACCAGTGCGGGATTGCTCTCGCGGATAATCGTCTCCAGCTTCGAATATTACCTAACCGCTGGCCGCCGTTGAGAGGGGCTTCTTCTCAATGATTACCATTTCCTGGTAAAAGTGCAGATACGACATGGTACCCAAGCGGGTCGGGGGGGCCGCGTGGGAAGGCTTTACGTTAGCGCCAGCCACTTGATCTACCAGACACTTAACAAAGCCAACCATGCCGAAGTCATGGCTGGGCATGCGCTTGGCAATCTGACCATCGACCGACTCGGGGCGGAAACCCTGCAAATGACCGCCATCCGGCCAATCGTCGAAATATCCTGTCCCCTAGTCTTCAATGATGTAAAGGCCGCCCGGCTTCAAATACGGGAAGAGGATTTCGTAAGAGGCCAGGCTGTTAAGTCCAATGTGCGACGCGTCGTCGACGATGATGTCGACCCCATCCGCCGCATGAATACGAAGGATTTCCCTCAAGCGATCCTGGTTAGCTTGATCTCCAAGCTCAAAAACGATGTTCGGGTAACCAGAAAAATCTGCTGCGCTCTCCTCGATGTCGACCCCAATGATAGTCCCATGGCGGAAATAAGAAGCCCAAACCTTGAGCGATTCTCCTGTATAAACGCCAAGCTCTAATAGCGTTATCGCCCGATCAGATAACCCGCTGAAATATCGATCGTAGATTGCATAAAACGTGACCGGCTTGGCAGTAAAGTCGGCATTGGCGCAGATGCGCCTCGCAATCTCTTCGAGGGTCTCCGGCATGGTAATGTCTTTCAGCAACAGGCAGGGGAGTCAATGATCGGTTTGCCCGACAAGGAAGGGATCGGCCGTTTTTCACCGCTTCGCTCCAGGCGACTCGAACCTCGTATCGCTGATTCACGGCGGGAACGGCTTGGTTTGGCAAAAAACGGATCCCGCAAGGCGGAAGCGTTTTCACACTGTTTCGCGCGGAGGATTCCTCCCCAGGCTGAGGCGCGCGGGCAACGACGGGCGCCCAAATTTATGCTTGACCCTTTCCTCCAGAATCCCTACGATGGCGGCTCAACGTCAGTTAACAAAAAAAACTTAACACCAACTACTTATGCACTTCTCCAGAATTCCCAGAACACTTCGCTTAGCTTTGGGCCTCGCACTCGTTGTGGGCTTTTCAACGGGGGCCTTTGCCCAGGCCACTCGCACGTGGGTTTCCGGCGTCGGCGACGACGTCAATCCATGCAGCCGCACCGCTCCCTGCAAAACATGGGCCGGCGCGATCTCGAAGACCGCGGAAGGGGGCGAAATCGATCCCCTCGATCCAGCCGGATACGGAACGCTCACCATCACCAAAGCCATCACGGTCGATGGCGGGACAGGGTCGGGCTGGGGTCATACTCTCTCTGCTGGATCTCCGAGTGGATTCGTCGTCAACGTCACAGGCGGCACTCACGTTAGCGATGCGGTGGTGATTCTGCGCAATCTCACCTTCAATGGCGCGATTCAGAGCCCAACCGTCGGGGCAACCCAGTGCATCAATTACATCAAAGCCGCGCAATTGATCATCGAGCATTGCCAATTCGAGAACGTCTCTACCACCGGCATTACCCAGGGCTCGGCGGCGACCACAACCAGCCTGCGGGTGGAGGATTGCGTTTTCGATAACGTCGGCACCGGCATGCTGGTGACCACCAGCGCGGGTTTCGCCGTCGCCCAGGTCGACAATTGCCGTTTCAACACGCTGACGGGCGGGGTTAATACCACCTCCAACGCCTTCGTCACCGTTCGCAATTCCATGTTCGCCGGAGTGACGGGCGCCAACGGCGGCGTTCGCGCCAACACCGGCTGCCAGGTCAACGTCTCGGACAGCATGTTCGCCAACTGCGGCACCGGCGCGAATATCGCCGGCGGCACCATTCGCCTGACGAACAACGACTTCTTCAACAACACCACCGGCATCGGCGGTGGCACGGCCGAATCGGCCAACAACAATCGATTCCGCGGTAACGGGACTGACGGAAATGTCAGCAACGTCATCACCGTCAAATAGGCGGCACATTTTGGGCGCGTAGCCTCCAACCGGGAGGAACTCGCTGATCGTTAACGATACGGCCTGAGCGTCACTAACGCTCAGGCCGTATTTGCTTTTAGGCGTTTTGTCGCTCGTCGCCGAGGAACGTCGGCAAAATTCAGTGGCGTTGCCTGATCCGGGCGGCCTATTATCAAACCGCGGGCCCGGGGAGGGTCCGCTTCACCATTTGCAGACAAGCATGGACCAACGGACGCGACGATGAAAGTAGTTATCCTTTGCGGCGGCAAGGGAACCCGTCTCCAGACCGAAACGGAGTTCCGTCCAAAACCGATGCTGCCCATCGGCGATCGCCCTATCCTCTGGCATATCATGAAGACCTACTCTCATCACGGTTTCAACGAGTTTGTCCTTTGCCTCGGATACAAGGGCGAGATGATTAAGGAGTATTTCCGGAACTATCTCTGGAACACGTGCGACACGACTCTTCATCTCGGACAGGATCCCAAAGCGGAGTTTCACACCAGGCATGCGGAGGAAGACTGGCAAGTTACGCTGGCCGATACGGGCGAGGATTCACCGACCGGAGACCGGGTGTCTCAAATCCGGAAATACGTGGACCCTGATGACACGTTTCTTCTCACTTACGGCGACGGTGTTGGAAACATCGACATCCCGGCATCAATCAAATTTCATCACGAGAAGGGAAAAATTTGCACGGTAACCGCGGTGCATCCCCCGGGGAGGTTTGGCGAGCTGAGTTTGAACGACGATTCAACGGTCTGCGGCTTTAACGAAAAGCCCCAGACCGAGAGCGGATATATCAATGGCGGCTACATGGTTTGCAGCACATCGCTCTTTCGATACTTGGAAGGACCGCCAGGCCTGATCCTGGAAGAGGAACCGCTCCAAAAGCTCGCGGCGGAAGGTCAAATGGCAGCTTACAAGCATGAGACCTTCTGGCAACCGATGGATACTTATCGGGAGTTTCTTTTGCTGAACAACCTTTGGAACGGAGGCAACGCTCCGTGGAAGGTTTGGTAGGCAGCCCATCGCGGATTCCAACCCGGAGCGGCAGATCGCCTGCCATTGTCCAACAATCGAGTCCGTGTGACTATCCAGGTTTGATCGATCCGCAGTTCAAACAATGAAAACGTTAGCCCTGTTCACACCCTACGAGCTTATCGCTGGGGGCGGAACTCGCTACATTCTCGGGATCGCCGAGGCTTTTCGGAATACCTATCAAGTTTACCTTGTTACTCCTATGGCAATGCCAGTTGCGGCCATTGCCGCGGTAGGCCCCGAGTTGGGGATCTGGGCCGATCACATTATTCCGACATCCTGGGAAGACGCTCACACTCGCGCTCTAGGCAGACCTTTTAACTACGCGGTCGCGTTCGGGAACGAACCGCTGCCCCAGGTACCTGGGATAGCGGACCGGAATTTCTTCGTCTGCCAGTTCCCTTTCCCGATGCAGCTCAACGATCTCGCGATAAGACTCATCTACCTTTCCCATTGCGAAAGTATTGTCGTCTACTCGGAATACGCGAAAGCGCATCTGAGCGCCCGCCTGGCGGAACTCTCCGCCCCGGCCAAACCGATCCAGATAATCCATCCGGCCGCTGACCTTATCTCGCCGGAGCGAGAGGTGAATCAAAGAGAGCCCAAGTCTATCCTCTCCGTGGGCCGTTTTTTCGATGTGGGCAGCAAATGCCAGGACGCACTGATCGAGGCGTTTCGAGAATTAGACGGCCAGGGATGGTCGCTCCATCTGGCTGGAGCAATTTATCAAGGCGAGACGCGTTACGCGATGTATGACAAATGCCTCCGCCTCGCGGAGGGATTGTCCGTCAAATTTTACCCGAACGCGTCGCGGGCTGAGATTGGCCGGCTCTATTCCGAATGCCTTTGTTACTGGCACGGAGCGGGAATCGGAGCTGACCCGCTAACGGAACCGGAAAAATTCGAGCATTTCGGAATCACCGTGGTCGAGGCGATGGCGGCGGGCTGCCTACCCTTGGTTCTTGCCCAAGGGGGACCGTCGGAAATAGTCACTTCCGGGCACGATGGCTGGACGTTTGAGACAACTGCTGAATTAACCGAGCGGACCTTGCACTTGGCGTCCCTGCCTGAGTCGCGATTGGAGGAAATGCGCGCCCGGGGACAAGAGCGGGCGCGGGCTTTTTCCACCGATGTTTTCCAGGCGAAATGGCGAGCTCTATTATCCTGATCAACTGCTATGTCGCTTTCATCCAGGCCGATGTTTTCAGTGATCATCCCCACCCGGGCCCGTCCTGATACCCTGCGCCATGCCTTAAGAACGGTGGTTGCTCAGGAAGAGCGAGACCTGGAGATCATTGTGCACGAGAGCGGGGATGATCCGGCGACCGCCGGGGTCCTCGCCGAGTTCGACGACCCCCGGATCCTTTCGTTCAAAACAATTGAGCCGGTGCGGATGACTGAAAACTGGGAGCGCGCCCTTCAGCGGGCGACAGGCGACTATTTATTTGTTCTGGGCGATGATGACGGCTTGCTCCCGAAGGCATGCATGATTGCTCGCCACCTTCTGGAAAAGCAACCCGCCGGGATCCTTTCCTGGCGCCCAGCCCTGTATTTTTGGCCCGACTTTTTCGAAGCCGATGCCCGGGACAAGATTATCGCAATCTACGGCACGGAGTTGGAATGCACTTTGAAGAGCTCTCGGGCAACCCTTTATCCTACCTATCACTTTCGGGATTACTACATTGAGTTACCAATGATCTATAACTCTTTTGTCTCCCGGAGATTGATTGAAAGGGTTTATCAATCGCACGACCGCTACTTCATTGGATCGATGCCCGATGTGGTATCGGGAGTAATCAATCTTTGTTATTCGAGCCAATTTCTTCGTTGTAACCGTCCGCTCTCTATCAGCGGAGTTTCCCGCCATAGCACCGGCCATAACTTTGGAAGTGGAAAGCCAGAGTTACAAACCAAGATCAAGAGCAGCGCCTTCGGGAGTGGTATTCCAATCCATCCCACGATGGTCCCCAGTCATAGTTTCCCGCTCGCGGTCGGAAATGAGTTTTTGATCGTGAAAGAGAGGGTGTTCCCGGATGGGGAACCCGAGTTCGATTATGTGGCCATGCTGCAGGCAGCCCTCCAGTCTCTCAACGACATCCCCGAAGAGTATGACCTCGTTCTGGAACATTGCCGGGAGATTGCGAAACGGAACGGCCTAACGATTGATGAGCGTGACATAGTCCCGCCTGGACCCAGGCCTGCGCGCCCGCGCCCGGGTCGCCATCAAGCTGCTCTGGGCACTATCCTGGAGACCGTGGACGGACAGTCGGCCGCGGCCTCGAATGTGTTCGATGCCACGAAGATACTCGATCGCCTCATGCCGAAGCCGGCCATTGATTCCTCCCGTTTTCTAGTCGAACCGAACCAAATCGAAGTCATTGCTCTCGATAATTCCGTTCAAACCATCCTGGATTTCTCCGCTGCGGGAAACGGTGCGATTCTCCTCGGACTGGGCTGGAGCAACATCGAAAGTTGGGGCGTCTGGTCGGACGGGCCGCGCTCGGACCTGTTCCTCCCCTTGAGCGGAGAGGTTTGTGGTCCCCTTCGGATCTCGATCCACGGACAGCTATTTCACCCACCCAGAAGACTGCGGCTTCTTATCGAACACGATTCGCTGATCCTCTTTGAGCATGAGGCTCCGATTGAAACTGAAGCCGTCGCCCTCGAACTTGGTCCGATCACTATTCCGGCGGAATTGTCATCGATAAAACTACGGACCATCTTTGCCTTCGACCATTGTGACAGCCCGGTGGAGCTTGGCCTCAGTGACGATATTCGCAAACTGGGATTCGGTTTGCATCGTGTTGAAATTTCTGTCGCATCCAATAAACAGTCAGCCAGCATCCCCTGAATCAGGGCGAGACACCGGTTGGCGGCTTCACTTTTACCCTGCGTGCAATAATTGTCGGTCGGGTAACTTCCTGCGGAGCACTCAGGTCGTTAAACGGGTTGGGATTACAAAGAGCGGTGCACGCGGTGATCTCCATCTCAAACCCAAGATTCTTGAGCACCTGACAGTAAAGACCGCGAGAGAGAGCCCACCATTCATAATCGCAGGCGGGGTTCGACCAGTCGCCATTGGCGCGCATGATCAATTCTTCTGAATCATGCACGTCGGTAAAGGCAATAATGACGGCCTCGTTCGCCAGCCGAGCCATATTTCCAATCGCCGAAACTGGATCAGCGAGATGTTCGATAATGGCCCCAGCGAGGACGACGTCGAACCGGCGATCCCAGGAATGGAGCTTGCCAGCGGACGCGTATATCACTTCCACCTTGCTTTGGAGCCTGTGCCAGGCGTGCCAAAAGCCATTCCTCAGCGGCCGGTGACTCGTCGCCTCAAAGTCTTTGATCCAGGCGGATCGATCCCGATGATAGAGCGAATCACTAAAAGGAATTCGTTCGAACTGCCCGGAGTCGCGTGCATCCAAGGCCGTAACCCGCGCGCCGGCTGCTTCCGCGGAAAAGGCCAGGAATCCGGTTGCGGTGCCGACATCAAGGACGGTCTTCCCGGCGAGCGGGTATCGACCAATGTACTCGTCGAAGCGACCGCGAATGTCCCAACACCCTTGAATCGACGTGCCGTCCGGGAAATCAAGACTGTGATAAAAATAGCAATCGCCGAGCTCCGGTGCCGGCCAGGGCGGTTCCGGCGCAAACAACTCGCTTTGTTCTCCTGACTTCTCAGCCATCATCGACGTTCGTTCGATTCAATCCGATAAACTCTGAATCAGTGCCTGAGGTGTAGCATCTCCCTGCCTTGATTGCGAATTGCTACCTCGTGGCCAATTATGCAAACTCACTCATGCCCACAGATATCTTTCCCGGGAGGATGGCTGTGAAGAATTCCGCGAATCGAAGGCGCACTCTTCGCAGGACATGGTGAACCCTTCGCCGCAGTTCTGGAATGGGCGCCGCGTCCTTGTAACCGGGCACACCGGTTTCAAAGGAGCCTGGCTTTGGCAGCTCCTGCTGGCCCTGGGCGCCGAACCGACCGGAATTGGTTTGCCGCCAGATACTGATCCCAGCTTATCCGCCATTCTTGGATTACCGGATCATCCGCAATCTCACTGCCTCGATATCCGAGAGCGGGATCTGCTCGCGCGCAAAGTGGGGGAGGCAGAGCCCGAGATCGTGTTTCACCTCGCCGCTCAATCGCTCGTCCGACGTTCCTACGCGCAACCGGTCGAGACTTACTCGACTAACGTGATGGGGACAACCCACCTGCTCGAGGCCCTTCGCTCCACGCCTTCGGTCCGCGGCATCGTGGTCGTAACCAGCGACAAAGTGTATCGAAACGTGAATCTCCCTGTAGCCTATCGTGAAACTGATGAGCTCGGCGGCCATGACCCTTATAGCAGCAGCAAGGCTTGTGTGGAATTGACCGTCGCGAGTTGGCGTCTCTCCTTTTTCACCAGCCAACCCCAGCCCGTGGGCCTGGCAACCGCGCGCGCCGGCAATGTCGTTGGGGGTGGGGACTGGGCCCAAGATCGACTCATTCCCGATCTGGTCCGTGCCTTCACAAGCGGGGTTCCGGCACAAATCCGGAACCCCAGCGCGGTCCGGGCGTGGATTCATGTTCTGGAGCCGTTGATCGGATATCTTGCCCTGGCGGAACGGCTCTGGAACGAGCCGAATCTTTTCGCCGAAGCCTGGAACTTCGGACCTGACGAAAACCAGGCACGTTCCGTGGAAGAAGTAGTCCGCCTGTCGAAGGAGCTATGGCAGGAAGGCGCCAGCTGGCGGCCGGCTGAAACTTCAAATCCTCACGAGACAATGATCTTACGCCTTAATGCCGCCAAGGCGAGAGATCGCCTGGATTGGCGTCCGCGGCTCGAATTCGACGAAACCCTCGCGTGGACAATTGACTGGTATCGGCGCTGGCAAGGTGGCGCCAACGCCTCAGCGTTGTGCCGCGAACAAATCGAACGCTACCTGGTGACGGGAACGTAAGCATGGCACCGCGCACCTGCCGCTCTTGCGGGGCCGGATTGACGACAACATTCCTCGATCTTGGCGTCTCTCCCCTGGCGAATAATTTGATTCACCCAGAAGAGGCGGACGTCCCGGAGCCGCGTTATCCGCTGCACGCGCACGTCTGCGACCACTGCTTTCTCGTCCAGCTTGGTGAATTCGTTTCGCCCGAGAAAATCTTCTCCAACTATCCGTATTTCTCCTCATATTCCGATACCTGGCTGGAACATTGCGATCGCTACGTCGGCAAGATGGTGCCGCTCCTGCGTCTGGGTCCTGAATCACGAATCGTGGAAATCGCGAGCAACGATGGCGCGCTGCTCCAGTTCTTTCGGAAACGCGGGCTGAATGTCTTGGGTATAGAGCCGGCCGCCAACGTCGCTCACACGGCCATCGAAAAAGGTATTCCTACCGAGATCGGATTCTTCGGTCGCGAGACGGCGCGAGGTATTCGGAGCGATTTTGCCGCCGATCTTATCGTCGCGAACAACGTCCTGGCCCACGTCCCCGACCTGAACGATTTCATCGCCGGTCTCAAGCTCCTCCTCGCGCCATCCGGCACGATCACCATCGAATTTCCCCATCTCGCGCGGCTGATCAGCGAGCGCCAGTTCGATACGATTTATCACGAGCATTTCTCTTACTTCTCGTTGCTCGCGGCCGAGGCGGCTCTGTTGCGGCACGATCTGGCGGTTTACGATGTGGAAACGCTCGCGACCCATGGCGGCTCGTTAAGGCTTTTTGTATCGCACACCGAAGCGGGCCGGACGGCCGGCGGAGGGTATACTTCGGTGCGCGAGGCGGAACTCACCGCCGGTCTTGACCAGATCTCTACCTATTCAGCGTTCGCGCCAGCGGTCGCCGCAGCCAGGCAGGACATCCTCGACTTCTTCACCGAAGCCCGGCGGGCCGGAAAACGCGTGGCCGGATACGGAGCCGCGGCGAAAGGGAGCACACTCCTCAACTATTGTGACATCGGCGAAGAATCGATGGAATATGTCGTGGATCGGAATCCCCATAAGCAGAGATTGCTTATGCCGGGGGTGCGCCTTCCCATTCACGCCCCAGTCCATGTGTTCGAAACCAAACCCGATTATCTGTTCGTTCTCGCCTGGAACCTGAAAGAGGAAATCCTCCGCACGATGGAAGGAATCAAACAGTGGGGCGGCCACTTCGTGTTTCCGGTTCCGCGGCTTGAAATCATTTGAGGCTGGGACCCGCTTGCCGGGATCTCTTCCACCTGGCCAGCCAAAGGTGGAACTTCGCCCTGGCCCTGGCGGATATGGAAAGGACATCGCGGTGAGCCAGCAACAGGTTTGGCACCGTCTGCCCCACGATCTCGTATTGGTCTTGAACAGCCGACAACAGATCGAGGTCGGCCAGCGATTTCGTTTGAAAATCAAGTGACGCTTCCAGGAAAATCCACCGTGGGCGGTAATTGGTATTGGCAATGAGGTCGTTCAATACCGGCATATCCATGCCTTCGATATCGAGACTGAGCAGGTCAAAATTCATCGGGACCTGCTGCTCATCCAGGATATCGCCCAGTCTTCGCGCCGGCACTTCAACCTCACCTCTCGAGGGACCCCACGCCTCGGCCATGGCGCGAATGATTGACGATACGCCGTCGACTACTCCCAAGTGAAAGACCACCGGCCCCTCAACATCCGAAACCGCGCATCTTACCAGAGTTGAATTCAGCCCCGAAAAATCACGCTCGATCTCCTCCCACGAATTCGGATTGGCCTCGACCAAAATCCCGCGCCATCCAAGCTGCCACATTAGATCATAGGAGTTTGATCCATCCTTTCCCAAGACCCCGACATCAACGATGAGCCCGTGACGCCTGGGACGCGCGACTTTGAGGAAAAGCGAAAACTCGCCGAACTGCGAGTGATCGACGCTGAAGGTCCTCACCGAATGCGCCGCAGGTACGCGTCCGGCCAATAGGTCACGCGAGAGGAAACGGTTCCCTCGTTAAATAACCAGGCTGGCTCCGAGATTTCGAAATCCGGATTCTCTTCGAGAAATTCGGCGATGGCACTCCGCGGATTATTCCAGGTCCAATCAGGACTCGTGCGCGGCGCGCCGGCGACCGCTTCCATGATCCCGTCCGCCACCACGATGTAGGAATCGACCGTCACGAAGCGCGAGTAGAGTTTCAGTTCGGAGAGGACGTGATCCTTCGTGTGCTTGCTGTCGAGGACGACGAAAGCCGCGCCCGGCCGCCCGATTTCGTTCGCCACTCTATCGACAGTTTCGGGCCGGATTGAATCCGCTTCGATCAGCGTGATTCGCGAGCTCATTGGGTGGGCTTCGATAGCCGCGCGGTTTTGCGGGCGAATTTCTATGTCGAGGCCGATGACGCGTCCATGGCCCATCGCAGCCAGGAGCGAAGCATAAAAGACAAGCGAGCCGCCGTGAGCGACCCCCGTTTCGATAATGACATCCGGCTTGACGCGATAGATGACCTCCTGAATGCGAATCAAGTCTTCCGGCAGCTGGATGACTGGCCGTCCCAGCCAGGTGAAGCTATAAACATATTTCGCGTCCCAGCCAGACCTTAGCCAGGCCCTCGAAATCGCGCTGAACGCTTCCGGCGTGCCCATCGCGTAGATTGCCTCGCCGGCGGCATTCTCCACTCGCACCTCGCCTGTCCCTGTGTCGACGGTGATTTTCTCCCCTGAGGATCTTGTCATACCGGTCCAGCCTTGTTCTCCTTCACGAGCAGGTAGTCGCCGATAAGCAACGCGTCAATGCCAGTGCTGAGAAAGCACCGGATCGCATCTTCAGGCGTTTCAACGATGGGCTCGTTCGCTACGTTGAACGAAGTGTTCAGGAGCACGGGCACGCCTGTTTTCTGATGGAATTGCTCAATCAAGGAATAGAAATCCTGATTCGACGTTTTGCTGACCGTTTGGAGACGGCCGGTCTCATCAACGTGGATCACGGCCGGAATGCGATCCCTCTTTCCCTCCCGGGCGGGCGGAACAAGCAGCATATAGGGGCTCGGGCGGTCGATCTCGAAGTACTCATGCGCAAACTCTTCCAAAATCGCCGGGGCAAACGGGCGGAATGCCTCCCGATGCTTTACATCGCGGTTAAGAATGTCCTTGTTCTCCGCAACCACCGGGCTCATGAGGATGCTGCGATTTCCGAGCGCCCTCGGCCCCGTCTCCGACCGGCCATGAAAGCGCGCGACAATTCTGTTATCTGCCAGCATCTGCACAGCTAGTTCCAGCGCGTTCTGGTTCGCGAGCGAAAATCCTTCGAACGCCTCCTGGTTGAAGGTGCTACCCCGATAGGCCTCGATGGCCGCGGTGATCCGCTCATCAGAATACGACGGTCCGAGATAGGGGGAGATTCCTGGGTAACTCTTATTCCTCCTCGAGATCGCGTGGTACCCATAGAGAGCCGCGCCCAGCGGGATGCCCGTGTCGGAAGCGGCGGGATTGATGAAAATATCTTTGAAGATTCCGGACCGGAGAACCTTGTAATTCGCGACTGAATTCAGCGCAACGCCACCGGAAATACAGAGATGATCCGCGCCCGTTCGATTGAACGCATGCTCGGCCAGATGGAGAAGAGCCGCTTCGGTTTCCTCCTGCACTTCGAACGCGGCTCGCGCCTTGTCGTCGAAGGTCACGATCGGCGCATGCGGCGCGCCCATTTCATAACTGTCCTGCACACAGACCGAACTATAGTCGGTCGCCACCCCGGCATAGCGCCGGGGAAATTGGAAAATCTGCTTGTTCACGGCAGCTCCGTACGGAGCGAGGCCCATCGTTTTTCCCTCCTGCAGTAAACCGAAGCCAATGGCCTGGGTTACCGCGGCGTAAAGAAGGCCTATCCCGATTGCCGTCGTTGATTCAATCAGCTCGATCTTGTCTTGCGTGGCCGCAAACAGGCTTTGGGTTTCTTTCTCCGAACCGCGGCCATCAACGATCAACACCGCCGCCGTCTCGAAGCCGGAGGAGTAAAATACGGCATAGGCATGAGCGAGGTGGTGGTTAATGACCCTGATTTTCCGGGGATCGAATTCCCTTAAGAAATTGTTGGCCTCGCTCGGCTCGCGATACCAGTCGTTAGACCAATCCGGCCTGACGATGTAGTCCAAGACAACCAGATCGATCTCTTCCGGGGAAGAAATCTCGAGGTCATCCAGGCACGCTTTTAAGGAGCGGTGCGGAAACTTCCGGGAATCCTTTTCCCGATTGGCGCGCTCCTCGCTCAGACTGGCGAACCGAACTCCTTCGGCATCCTCTCTGATGATTGCAACCCCAGCGTTATGCCATGGGTCTCGATGTAGTCCTAAGATAATCATCGCTCTAGGTCGGCCGACTTGCGGGGATTAACTCGGATGGAGTGTCTTTCCGGCGTGGGCTTTGTAGGCCTCGATAACCTGGGGCAAATCTTGAAGCACAGATGAAGGTTGAAACTCAAACTCGGATCGCATCCGATCGATACTGATCCTCGGAGAGTTTACCTTGCCAACCGCGGGGTCGAAAGTAATGCGGCAGTTTGTTATCTCGCTGATCTTTTCGATCACTTGCCGGTTCGCAAAGTTCGTCCCGCTGGCCAGATTATAAAGAGTCTGTTTGCCCTCCAGGACAATACGAAGGAGGCCGTCCACCACATCGTGAATGCTGATGTAATCCCTTTCCGAGTCAGGTGAGGAATGAACGGTAAGATGTTGTTTGGACATGGCGTCTCGAATGATCGAGGAGAGAAAATTCTCGGAAGCGAAGTCCGGTCCGTAGACGTTGGAAATCCGAACGACCTTCACGTGCCGGCCGGACGCCAGCGCGACTGCTTCGCCCATCAATTTCGAGATGGCATAGAGATCGTCAGAATTGGCACTTTCGACTATCAGCGGATCGCCTTCCCGCGCGATGCCGTCCTGATTGCGATAAACTCGCGTCGAAGAGAGGTAGACGAGCGATCGAAATTCGCAGTCCTTGAGGATATGCAGGAGGTGGCAAACGTGGGCCTCCACCGTCGCGAGCGGTTGAGAGCGGAAATCTGCCGTCAATCCGACGCAATAGATGACGTCCCCCAGATCAGTGCCGGCGAGTTCCTGAGCCCTGTCTGGCGCGACGTAAGTGAGATTCTTCTCGGCTAGCCTCCGCGTAAGAGCAGAGCCAATGAACCCAGATCCGCCCAGAAGTGTGATCAGGCTCATTTCCACGCGTGCACAACCGATCGGTATCGAACCACCTTGCCCGGATCGGTCTCTGTCTCGGTTGCCGCCGGCGGACCAACCACAGACTCCACGCGCCTGAAACCCGCCGCCCGGCACAGGCCGGCGAGGGCCTTCTCGTTGGGCGCCCACCAATTGGAAACATCCGCATTCAATTCATTGGACTCAAAGAATTCGCACAACGCGTGGTGTTCGAATCCTCGAAATGAGGCGGCCTCCGTCTCGATAATAGCCAGTTCCTTGGTCACGGTAGCGACGCGTCTCATCGCGCCGAGCGGGTTCTCCATATGATAGAGGGATCCAAAATAGAAAACGACATCGAACGTACCTAACCCCGCCACGTCCATTTCCATGAAATCGGCGACCATCCCCTCGACTTTGCTGCCCAGGGCGCGGTGTGCGGTATCGAACCCCGCCTTGCCGGGCATCTCATCCGGCTTGTAGTAGGGCATGGTGTGATAGGGCTGCGGCACGACGCCGCGCTCCCTGCATTCCTTCCAATAATTGTGATGAGGGAGGGGATCCATCGCCCACATGTAATGATCCAGGGCAACGACCCGGGCTGCGCCTCGTCGTTCCGCTTCAAAAGCAAAAAACCCGTCCCAGGTGTTGATATCGAGCACGGTTTTGCGACGCAGATCCGGCAGGCGGAAGCTCTCGACTTCATGTTCCAGGTGAGAGAGCGATTTCCAGCCTTTGGTCACCACTCCTTCTCCGAAATCAATGGAGTGAAACCAGGATGGAACGCTTCGGGCCATCGCTTCGAGTTCTGCTTTGGCAAAGGTCATGCCAGATCCAAATCAGGATAGGACCTGTCCCTCTCGGCCATGATACTTACCGCCTGGGGCCAGGAGATGTTAAACGCGGGATCGTTCCAGCGAACACCCATGGCGGCTTCCGGAGCGTAGGCATGGGACATGTGATAACAAAGTTCGGCTTCATCTTCCAAAGTTTGAAAGCCGTGCGCAAACTCCTTTGGAATGTATAACATGAGCCGATTCGCGGCGGATAGCTCGATTCCGACCCACTGTTTGAAAGTCGGAGAATCCTTCCGGAGATCGATGATAACATCGTAGATGGCGCCCATGGTGCAGCGCACGATTTTGATCTGGCCGTGCGGCGACGCCTGATAATGCATTCCGCGAAGCGTGCCCTTCCTCTTATTGAACGAGATGGCGCTCTCCGCCAGCGGCGCCTCCAGGCCGTGCGCGGCTAACTCGCCCGGGGACCAACCGTGGGCGAAAAAACCGCGCTCGTCCTCGAATCTCTCCGGCTCCATGACGAACGCGCCTTTTAGCTTTGTTTCACTGAAGATCATAACGTAGCCGGCTCCAGCGGAGTGCTTGCTTCCGTTAGGATCAAAAACCTGTGCAGCATGATACCGAGCAATCGAATGTCGCCGGACAGCCCTAATTTCCGCGGCGAGGCGGGTTCGTCGATCGTGAGTTTGACTGAGAATGCCTTGTTGCAAGTCACCTCGACGGGGATCACTGCCTCCCGCCACGAGCCATGGATCAAATCCGGTTGCGCGACGCTGAAATTCCATTCTGCGATATCAAAGTCTTCGGCCCTGACGTGGACAGTAATCTCCGGATGCTCCTTCAGGACGAACGCCGTAAGATTCATCCTGAGCCGAAGCGGTCCCGCGGGCCGCTGTGCAAGACGAAAATGCAATTCGACGCTCGGCGCATTGGACCACACCCCCTGTCCAAGCTCCGTGTAGGCCCACCCTGAACCAAGGTAGCGGCGCGCACTAAACTCCACCGCAAAATCAATGAGCTCTCCCACCGAATAAACATTAAGCGGCGGCGGGATTATTCCGTAAACATCGCGGGGGTTCACCGGGCGCGGTGTCATCGCGAGAAATGAGCGAACCCGTTGCAGCGTCACCGCGTCCGAATTGTGCCGTTCCAGGGTTTTCTTCGCCTCTTCGGCCATCGTTCTGTATTGCTGCGGTTGTTGCGTAGCTACGCGGTAACTCTCCTTAAATGCGTTTGAAAGCGATTCAAAATCGATGCGATGACTGAGGGCACGATAGGCCCCGCGAGGATCCTGCGGCCAGGCTGCCGGTTCCAGGCTGGATGCTACCAGGAAGGCGTTGGCCGTTGAAAGATAATCGATCATGGCAGTATGGCGCGGCGCCACGGCCGGCTTGCCGAGCGACATTGATTCCATCAGCGGAATGCATTGCCCTTCTCCCTCGGAGGTGTTGACCCCATAGGTTGTCGCCAAAAGGAGATTACCGTAATCCTCGTCGCTCAAATATCCGCCAATCAAAACGACCCGGCACTTAAACGGGCGCAGCCGGGAAAGGTATGCCATCATGTTGCGCACGGGAATCTCGGCATCGTGATGGCTTAGCTTCAGAACAAGAGTGGCGTCTTCGACCTGTCGAAAAGTCCAGCAAAATCCGGAGAGCAAATCGAAACAATTCTTTCGCTCGTCATCGGGATTCAGAACGGCGCTATAGATCACACCGTCGAGCTGAAGGGAGACCGGATTGGAAACGTCCCCTTCATTCGTGGAATCCGAAGCGGCGGCTCGTGTGTCCACGACGCGAGTGTGAAAGCGCAGGTCGCTTCGACCGGGCCCGGCGGGTGTCACCGATTTTGCGCGGAGAGAATCCAGCCGGCCGAAAACGGGAGCCGGAATGGGTGCGACCGGGAAATCAGGCCCCATCGCCGAGCGAACGGCATTGGCGCTAAAGCTCGAAAGAGTAATCGCCCGGCCGAATTTATTAAGCGCGAAACGCCAGTCCTGGTGCCGTTCCCCGGACCAGGTCTCGCTGGGGATCGTATCGTACTCCCAGGCGATCACCGGAACGGTCGGACAAGCGAGGTCCAGAGGGATTCGGTGCGGCGGCGAGAAGGAGAAGAATATGCACTCTTCACCTTCCTCGACCGCGCGCCGATGGATCGCGTCGACCTCCCTCACCGCGTCAGTCACGGTGACGACCCGGCCCAGTTGCTCCAGGACTGGAAGAAACGCTGTCAGGACAAAGTAGTAACTGTATTCCGACTTGCCCAAATTGCGTTCGATGAGCGCGCTAGTCGTCCCTGAATAGACGATGATGACCATAACTAACCCCGCCCCGCGACTTGTTCGGTCGCGGAATGACGGCCATGCGAAGGGCCGGCCGATGAGACTGCGTTCGGCGCAAAGAAGCGCCGAAGCTGTTCGGTAATACTCGCCGGCGAAGCGTATTCCCGCATTCTCTCCCGCGCCCGTTCGGACATCTCCCGATAACCCGCCGGGTTGATCCTGGCCAGCTCATAGCTTTGCCGGTATGCCTCCCGAAGCGATTCCCAGTCCAGCCGGAAAGACATCGTGCAGAGCCTCTCGAGCGGATCGTTGGGCCAGCTCGTTATTTGACGGCTTGCGCGCAGCAGGAAGGCAACGTCGTGATCGACATAGTCTGACATCGCGGTGTGAGCCGGAGCAATCGCCGGCTTCCCGCAGGACATGAATTCCATCAACGGCAGACAAACCCCCTCCGCGCTCGACGTGTTGACGTAGTAAGTGGTAGCCCGAATTAGCTTCTCGTACTCGATCGCCGGCAAAAAACCGGGAATGACACAGACCCGGCATTTGAAGGGGGACAACTGGTGAAGAATGGGAGTCAGCCTGGTGGAAAAGCTTTGCCAGCTGGGATGGCCCACCTTTAGCACCAGGGTCGCGTCCGGAATTTCTCGAAATGCCCAGCAAAACCCCGTCACCAGATCGGACACATTCTTCGTCCGATCGTTTGGATTCAATACCGCCGTGTAAACCACGCTAGCCGCGTCAAGCCGCACCCGCGTCTCACGCGCCGACGTGAACTCAGGGAAATGCCTGCCAGTGGCGAGTGGCGATTCTTCGATTGCTCCCGAAGCGACGTTCGCCGGCCGCGTGGCCGGGGCCAGCAGATCAGCCTGCAAATTCATCACCGCCGTGTCGAGAGTTGTCTCTCCGGATTCAATGTCCAGGCCGATACTCGCCGACTCCTTTGTCGGGTCATCAATCTTCCGAGCGGGGAGGGGCGGCGGAACAGCGCTGATTTGGAAATCTCGATCCATTGCTTCCGCGATGACGCGCGCCGAATAACGCGAAAGCGCGATGGCACGGCCCAGCTTGGCGAGCGCAACACGCCATTCGTTGCGCGAGCCTTCATCCAGCGAAGCGTCCGGGAATGTGCTGAACTCCCAGGCAACCACCGGCACGGTCGGGCACTTGAGATCGAGCGGTATCTTCCCGGCCGGCGCGAAGGGCAGGAAAACGCAAGGCTCACCGCGCGCCCGGCAATCTTCAAAAATCGCGTCGACCTCCAGTTCTGGCTGCCGCACGACCTGAACCGTCCCAAGGTCGGCCAGCACATGCTGAAACGCCTTTAGGATAAAGTAATAGCTGTATCCGGGCTCGCCGAGGTGGCTTTGAATCACCTCTTCGTTGAACTGGGAGTACAAAATAAATTTCACGTTTGTTACGGTCCCAGGCAGGAGCCCTTTGGCGGACCGGGCCACACTTCCTTTCTGGCCGACCACAACGAAGCCCGGCGTCGGCGAAGCGTAGCCGCGGCCAAAAACTGGTCAACCTGGAAGCGTCCCAGCCCATTGGCACCCGCGGAGTCGCATCCGGCGAAAGGGCGGTTCTCAGTCGATCCGGGTCGCCAGGGCGCCTTCGACTTGGGATGGGACGCGTCGAATCGCTAATTCGCTGTTGCTTTGTAGCGATAAATAGCTATGAACGGCGATATGTGGAAGCCGCCGTTCCGCGTGAAGCCCTACGCTAACGCCAAGTATAAATTCCTCGTCCGAGGGAAAATCGATGGAAAATGGAAGCGTAGCTATTTTGTCACCGAAGCTGAAGCTATCGCCTTCGCGGAGCAGCAAAACGCCGCCGCTCAGGCGCAGACTGGCCCGGATTTCAAAAAAAATGGCGCCCCGGCGCCGACCCCGCTGGTCTCGCCCGAGCGCCATCCCAGGCTCCAACCACCACGGACCCTGGATTTCACGGAGCTGGTTACCCCGGTCTATCTCGGACCGCGTATCGAGCGCTATCTGGGCGATTCCTGGTGTATGCATCTCCCGTTTGCCTACGATTTGATGCGCGAGCTTGCCCCGAAAGTGTTCGTCGAGCTTGGCGTGAAACAGGGCGAGTCGTATTTCGCGTTTTGCCAGTCAGCCGCCGAGAACAAGATCAGCGTTCGATGTTATGGCATCGATTCATGGCGGGGAGATATCCAGACGGGAAACCTCGATCCCGAGATCGAGCATGAGGTGGCGGAGTATAACTGGCGTTATTCAAGTTTCTCTGAGCTGAAGGTAATGCTCTTTGCCGAGGCGCTCGGCGAATTCGCTGATGGCAGCATCGATCTTCTCCACATCGATGGCACCCATACCTACAACGATGTCAAAACGGATTTCGAATCCTGGCTCCCCAAATTATCCCCCCATGGTGTCATCCTTTTTCATGACGTCGTGGTCCGCGACGGAGGCTTCGGCGTTTGGAAGGTGTGGGAAGAAATCGTCGGCGAACGTAATTCGTTCTTGTTTGAGTTCGGTCACGGCCTTGGGGTCTGGAAGAAAGAGCCCGTGACAGAGAGCAGTCCCGCGTTGCTCCGCAAACTGATGGGCGCAGGCGAGGCCGAAAGACGCGATATGAATCGGTTCTACGCGGACGCCGCGGCCGCGCTCGCGCTTTGGCACGATTTGCTGGGGCAGCCGGCCACCGGCGCCGACATGCCGCGGCTGCGGCAAGCGGGCGAATCCAAAGAAGGCCAAATTGCGAACCTAAAGCGAGAGGTCCAGGCAAAGGCCGACCGGATTGCCCAGTTGCAAAGCGCGATTGAGACCAAGTCGGCGGAGGTGGCGGCGCTTCCTCAGCAGATCGAGAAAGGGCTAGAGCACGTTGCGCAACTTAATCATGAGATCACAACGTTGCAGCGCGAAAACGACCAACAAGCGCGGCTCATCGATACTCTCAAAGCCCAGCTGGAACAGAAGGATGATCGACTGGCACGAGCCTCCAAGGACTTGCTGGATGCGGAATGGGAAGCCCTGACGTTGCGTGGGACGGCCCTGCGCAAAGCCGACTCGGTCGACCCCGCGATCTCTCAGACTCTGGAATTACAGAACCGGGCGGAACTGGCCGAAAGCGACCGCGATCACTTGCGCGAAATGGTGGTCGGCCTCCAAAGAGATCTCGAACAGGCCGAACTCTCTTCGCAAAGAGATCTCGAGCAATTGCGGCAAGCCAGCCTGGAAGAATTAAGGTCCGCGCAAGATCAGTTGACGAAGTCGACAAAGGAACTGCGGCTCTATCAAAAACAGTTGGACCGGCTTCGGAGGGACACTGCGGGAAAGCTGATTCTTCCCTTCGGACGATCACAAAGAAAACTTCAGCAATTAATGGCCGTCCCCCGCGCCCATGATTGATCCAGCGAAATGCCGCGTCTGCATTGATCAGCCGCATCCGTTGTTTGCCACTCACGGCGGCATTCACTTTTCCGGCTGGTGCTTCGACGAATCGACGAACGTTGCGCCCCTGGTCCGGCTCACAGTGGAGGATCGATCCTATCTTTGTACCTCCCGGATGCCCCGCCCGGATGTGGGCGCCACATTCCCGGATTTTCCTCAGGCTGCGGATTGCGGATTCGCGCTCAAGAGCTGGATGCCACCCGGTTATCGGAAAGCCTATTTGGAAGTCAGCCCTGATGGAAAAGCGTGGACCCGCCTGGCAAGTCTGCCGTTGTGCGCCGAAATAGCGCCCTTGATTGCTCGCATCGATTTTCCCGTGAGCGATACCGTTGATGAAAATCCCGTCACCGTGTCCGGCTGGGCCCTTCACCCGCAGGAGGCCATCGAGCAACTCTCTATTCAGGCAGGAGGCAATTCCTTTGCCTGCTATTACGGTAAACCGCGCCTCGATCTGGCTGCTATTTTCCCCGAGCTGCCCAATAGCAAACAATCCGGCTTTCATTGTCAGCTCAGGATTCCGCTGGATAAGACCCCTCTCAAAATCAAGGCGCGGTTGAAATCCGGCCGCATTGTCGTTCACCCGCTCGACAAGCAAATCACGGTGAGAAACCGGCCGGCTACGGCCTTCCTACGGACCCTGGATGAACGTCGTGCGTCCCTTTTGGCGTTTCCATCTTACGAAAAACCGAAGGTCTCCGTTTTGATCCCGGTTTACGAGCAGATCGAGGTGACTCTGGCCTGCCTCAAGTCCATCACCTCCCAAACCGGGGAGTGCAGCTACGAGGTCGTAATCGTCGATGATAACTCGTCGAAATTGACCGCTCGATGTCTTCAGAACGTTAAGGGTGTGCACATTATCCGCCACCAAACAAATCGCGGGTTCCTGCGCAGCTGCAACGAAGCCGCCGCGGCTGCCCGGGGAGAATACCTCCTCTTCCTGAACAACGACACCGAAGTAACGGCAGGATGGCTGTCGGCCCTGCTAAGAGTGTTCGAACGACGTCCGGACGCCGGGTTAGCCGGGGCCAAGCTCGTTTATCCCGACGGCCGTCTTCAGGAAGCGGGAGGAATCATTTGGCGTGATGCTTCCGGCGTAAACTACGGAAAGGGCGATCACGCCGACAAGCCGGAGTACAACTACCTGCGCGAAGTCGATTATTGCTCCGGAGCCTGCATCCTGATTCCCAAGGCCCTTTTCCACCAGCTCGGTAGTTTCGATCCGATCTATGCTCCGGCCTACTATGAGGACACCGATCTCGCCTTCAAGATCCGCGCCGCGGGACGCAAGGTCTATTACCAGCCCCTGGCGAAAATCATCCACCACGAAGGTCAGACCAGCGGAACGAGCACCGAGAGTGGAGTAAAAAGCTATCAACCGATCAACCAGAAGAAATTCCGGAAGAAATGGGCTTCGGCGCTGGCGCAACAATTCGAAGGGCATTCGGAAGATCTCGCCGATGCTAAAGAACGCTCGGTCACTAGACGCGCCTTTGTCGTGGACGCCCGCGTTCTCTGCCCGGACCAGGACTCCGGCTCGGTGCGAATGCTCAAGTTATTGACCATCCTGCAGGACCTCGGTTTTCACGTGACCTTCGCCCCTTATAATGCCCAGCATCTTTCGCCCTACACGGAGCGGATGCAGGAGTTGGGCATCGAATGTCTTTACGACCCGTTCTTTGTGAACTTCGAGGCGTTCTTCGCGCAACGAAAACAGGCCTTTGATGTCATCATTTTGTCCCGCGCCGAAACCGCGGCCAAGGTCATGCCGGCTTGTCGAACCTACGCGCCTTCCACGCCGATTATCTTCGACACTGTTGACCTGCATTTTGTCCGCCAGCAGCGCGAAGCCGAGCTAACGGGCGACAAGACAGTCCATGAAGTAGCAGGAGAAACGCAGCTCATGGAGTTGAAGCTCGCGGCGGAATGCGATGCCGTCCTGGTGGTGAGTCCGGATGAAAAGGAAATCCTGGCCGAAAGGCTGCCTCGGCAGCGAATCGAGATCGTTTCGAATATCCATGAGACGAAGGCAACCATTCCGCCCTACCATGCTCGCCGGGATTTCCTGTTCATCGGTGGTTTCGAGCACACGCCCAACGTGGATGCCATGCTTTGGTTCGTCGGCCGAATCATGCCCCTGATACGGAAGCAGCTGCCGCAAGCAATATTTCACATTGTGGGCAGCAAAATGCCAGAGGCGGTTCGCACCTTGGCCTGCGATGACGTTCTTGCCCACGGCTACGTTGAGAATGTGGATGCGTTTTTCGAGACCTGCCTTCTTTCGGTCGCTCCGTTGCGCTGGGGCGCGGGGGTCAAAGGCAAGATCAATCAGAGCATGAGTTTTGGAGTCCCGGTCGTCTCAACCACGATCGGGGTGGAAGGAATGCACCTGACTCATGGCGAAAACGTCCTGGTGGCGGACACGGCGGCAGATTTTGCAAAGGAAGTCGTCCGGCTTCATCGCGATGCCCAACTCTGGGAACGGCTGTCGAAAAACGGAATAAAGAACGTCGAGCAATACTTCTCGCTTGCGGCGGCCAGACGTAACTTGGCAGAATTACTCACTGAATTGGGCGTGCTTCGCCCCAAGATGGAAACCAACCAATGATCGGGCCAAAAATGGATCGGATAAAAAAATGGGGACGGTTTTCCCCGCTTGCCATCCTGGCAGCTTGTTACCTGGCTGTCATGGGATGCGAACGACCCACCGCGACATCGACCCAGGAATCCTCGCCCACGCCTGCAAATACTTGGGCTAAGGCGGTTCTACGCGCGGACCCGAATCCTGTGCCGGCTGGAACTGGAGTGGGAACCACGACGATTAGTTGGGATACAGGAAGTGCCGCCGAGGCCGATGTTTACCTCGTGAGTGGGGACAAGGAAATAATATTTGGACGGGGCGCAAAAATCTCCCAGCCCGCCGCCTGGATTCAACCTGGATCGACAGAGTTTCGCATGTATTCCCGGCCGGATCACAAACTTGTGGCGGAATTAACCGTCAGCAGACCACAGTTAACGGTTTCCTCGACTCCGGCGCCGTAAGTCTTGAACAACTCAATTTCGCCTTCAGGGATACAGGAACCCGAAGCCCTTCTCTAAATACCCAATCCTCTCGGAGATACTTAGCCGAATTCTGCGCTGGCTGACCTCAATTCCCAAGGAATCATAATCACCTGGCGTGGGATCAAAACAGTCGGCACATCTTCCGTAGAGGAACTTTCCTGCAGGGCGAGCGAATCGCAGAACCGATATCTATAAGCCGTGCTGTTTAATTCTCCCGAGTTCGTCTTTGCTTTTCTTCCCGCATTTCTCCTCTTGTATTTTGTCAGTCCTGGCAGGAGCAAGAATGCGATCCTCTTTTTCGCCAGCCTTTTCTTTTACTTCACCACTTCCGGCGAACTCACGGCCGTCCTCGCTCTTTCGGTAATATTTAATTACTATCTCGCCCTAAGCATCAATAAACTATCAGGGCGACGAAGAACTCTTTTGCTCTGGATAGGTGTCGCGATCAACATCGCTCCGCTTCTCTATTATAAATATTCGAGGTTTTTCCTGGCGACCCTGGCCGACATCTTCTCGGCTCTTGGGTCAAAAGCGGCGCTACCCGAAGTGAATCCAATTCTGCCAATCGGAATTTCGTTTTTCACCTTTCAAGCAATTTCTTATATCGCGGATGTATACATGGCGCGGGTGAAGCCGGCCAGGAACTTGATTGATTTTGGGATGTATCATTCCTGTTTCCCTCAGTTGATAGCCGGTCCCATTGTGCGTTACGAGGAGATCGAAAGCCAGGTCCACCTGCGCAAAATTCGGCTCGATGACATTTATAATGGTGTTTGCCAGTTCTGCTTTGGTTTGGGGAAGAAAGTCGTGTTTGCGGACAACATGGGTTTTATCGCTGATAGAGTTTTCAAAGTCGCGCCGAACGCCCTCGATACTCCCGAGGCATGGCTTGGCGTAGCTGCGTACACGTTGCAGATATACTTCGACTTTTCCGGGTATTCGGACATGGCGATAGGGCTCGGGCGCGTCCTGGGTTTTTGGTACCCGGAAAACTTCGATCAGCCGTATCGCTCGCACAGCGTGACGGAGTTCTGGCGCCGGTGGCACATGACCCTTTCGCGGTGGTTTAAAGACTACGTATACATTCCACTTGGGGGAAACCGTGGAGGGACAGCCCGAACATTATTCAATCTCTTCGCGGTCTTTTTTCTCTGCGGATTATGGCATGGAGCGGCTTATACGTTCGTCGTCTGGGGTCTTTACCATGGCGGGCTACTGGTTGCGGAGAGACTGGCTAAATCGTGGGTGAAACTGGCGATCCCGTCCTGGGCAGGCAGGATTTACACGCTTTTGGCCATCATGGTGGGCTGGGTCTTCTTCCGATCGGAAGGCCTTACCGCCGCGACGGCGTACCTTCGAGCAATGTTTACCTTTCGGGACATGAAGATAGCGACTCCCCTTATCGTATCCACCATGACAGCCGATAAGGTCACCTATTTCATCCTGGCGGTATCATTTTGTTTCATACCCTACCGATCGCTCACCGGCTTTCGAGCCAGTCGGTATTTTTTCCCTCCGCTGGCCGCGATGGCCTCCCTGGTTGTCGTCGTCCTTGCTATTATTGTGATGTCGGTAAACGGGTTTAACCCCTTTATTTATTTCCGCTTCTAAGACCTATGAACCGGGGCCGTGAAATCGAAAAATGCGCGGTTGTTTCCATTTTCTTCTTCCTGTTATTGCTGCCGGGCCTGCAGATGGTCACTGGTTTTCCCCGAGTGCCATTGCTCGACGAGAATCGCAACCGCGAACGCCCACCATATCTTTCCGAAATCACAAAACCAGTCGCATTGCTCGCGCAGGCCCAGAAATGGTTTGCGGATCACTACGGCTACCGGGATTGGTTGATTCGCGCAAAAACCCAAATTGATTACTCGGTCTTTGGTGTTTCGGACAAGGTTTACATCGGGAAGGAAGGATGGCTTTATCACCGAAATATTATGGACAACGAAGAGCCAGCGGAGGAGGCCATGACCGACCAGCAGCTCGACGAGATTATTGCGCAGTTTGTTCTCCTGCGGGATTTTCTAAAATCACGGGGGGTCAGGTTGATCGTACTTACAAACGAGATGAAAGACCGCTTCTACCCGGAATATCTCCCGCGCGCCGCACGGTTGCACCTCCCGCGTCACCGGTTTGAGGACTTCAAGGGCAAACTCCGCCAGGTTAGCGGGATAACCTACATCGACTCGACAAAGATACTGGAGCCGCTGAAAAGTAAGCGACGTATTTTCCACAAAACGGATTTGCACTGGAACGATCCAGCGGCCGCCGAGGTAGCCGAGACGCTAGTCAATAGCGTCGCCGTTCTCGAGGGAAGAGAGGTCCCTTTTTGGCGGTATCCGTTAAATATCAAGATCCTGAAGATGAGCGGAGGGGAAGCCAGGTTTCTGCCGCTTTTTTATCCGCCTACCGAGCAGGCACTCGCTATTGATCCAAACCCTGCTGAAGGAAGCTATGAATTTGTTCAACCCGAGGCTCCGTATTTCAAAGAAATAATCCGCAAAACAGGTCAAAATAACGAGACATTACCGGCAATCATGCTCTACGGGGATTCGTTCATGGATGGGACGCTGCGAGCGGGATTACTTGGTCGTTTCGATACGGTGTATCGGATGCAGCTCCCGATGCGTGACGTTTGGGCGCAAGTGCCCTCTGACGTCCGATATTTCATCTATCAATTTATCGAAATACGCTTGCCTACCGGACTGGTCAGGGAACTCGAATTGCCTGCTCAGGCCGAGTGGCAGTAAATGTTTCCGATCCCCTGGGAACTCACCAGAGTTGTAGCGCCCCTATACCGCCACGACTAACCGCTCCTTGGCCGAGCCTAACGCGCTGAGGTTTGCGCAAGTGCAACGGGAGGTATCATTCGAAGAACTTTCTTGCCCCCCGGGAATTCGCGTTCTTTAATGCGATATGTCTACAGAAAAAAGACAATCGTTACGAAGGATGGTTCGGTCGGCGCTTGCAATTTGTCTTATTCTCGCAGGGCTTTCCGTCGTGAGTTGCGACCGCGCGGCCACCGACGGGACCACCGGTCCGGCCCGGAACTCAGGGGCAGAAATTTTGGCGCCTGGCGTGGTGTTTTCCGCCGATCCTAACCCGGTTCCCCCTACCGATCCAAAAGGCAGAACGATGATCACCTGGGACACAGGCAGTGATGCCGTGGGAGACGTATATGTTCTCGACGCTGGAAAGGAGAAGCTTTTCGCGAGCTCACCCAAGGGATCCCAAAACGCTCCATGGATTCAACCGGGGTCTAACGAATTTAGGTTGTACAGCCAATCCGACCACAAACTCCTCGCGCGGTTAAATGTGACGATGCCGGCGACATCACCCAACCCGTAAGGGTGCAATCGCGTCTAGCAGGGAGCTGCAAGACTGGAACCGCCAGATCTCGCTGAGGGCCGGCGCCATCGCAGCTGGCAACCCGCCAGTGCCCACGTCTTCGAAAGATCAGCCGCGCTGTTTGAGTCAGGTGCAGCTAACGATTCGCTCTCATGGAGTATGGATCGCGTTAGCTGTTTACCGCTTGACAGTCCGCTACCGTCTCCCTCAATAATCCCCCCGACCCCTGGCTCGATTATGATGACGTCACGTTGTTCCCGGCTGGGCGGGCTAAGGTTGCCGAAAGGATGAGCGCCGAGCTCAGTAGTATAGCGCCGAACGTACGTGCGCCTCAAGCCAGATCGATCAGAAGACATTTCCTGCTGATCCTTGGACTCGGCTCGACTGTTTGGATTCTGCTCTTGATCTTTTTCTTCCCCGGTTATCTCGATCCGTTTGTGCCGTACCATGTTGACCATTTTTCTATCCTGGGAGAAAGCGCGGATGGGTATGGCTTAATGCGTTACATTCGGTATTACCCCAGACCGATCGGATTCATAATCACTGATCTGATCGGGCGACTCGGGACCCGAGGGATGCTCGTACCGATATTTGCCCTGACTCTAGTCAACGCGGCTTTGTTGATTCGTTATGTCGAGCGTCTTACGTCTCGCGCGGTGAGTGTTTTCACTATCACTTTCTTTTTCGTTCTCGTTTTCGCTAATCCTCAGAGTTACTGGAGCGTCAAGGAGGACATACTCGCCGTCGTCTGCCTGTCCTGCGTCCTGGTTATTTTTCACCTTTGGCAGAACTATCTCCAGTCAGGCTTGGGCTGGAATGTTGTTGGTATCATCGCGCTGGCTCTTTTCTCGAGCTACATTAAGGAAACATATTTCGCGACGCTCGCGATCTTCTTTCTGGTCCAGGCGCTGGCCTTCCCTCAACGGAGAAAGACTGCTTTTGCCCTCGCTATCGCGATTGTTCTCATCGGCGGGCTCTCCCTGATTTATAACACGGGGAGATCGCCGTTCGTTAATACGCGCCACGCTTCCACTGATATTTATTTTCAGGACTGGTCTCCGATGTCGATCGGATTTGGCTATTCCCATCTGCTAAAGTTTCTCATCTTTCCTGTGCCGGCTATTCTCGTGATCGGCGCTTTGGTAGCGGTAGGGCGGAGGAGCCGGAAAGAGCTTTGGATCGGGCTTGTTTCCCTGCTGTTTGTCGTAACCACTCTATTTCCACACACGCTCTTGCCAAACCACCTGGAAGACCTATATGCCTGGTTGGGAGCATTTTTCCTTTTCACACCCGTTCTGTTGGTAGACGCAGTTATACCGAAGCGCGGGGTGCCACTGGTGCTGGCTGCAATTGGAGCTGTTGCAGTATGCGCGGCAACGATGATGGAATATACGTCGTCGATTTCGAAGGGTATGGCGAGCTGGCTGCGTAAACAGGAGCAGGCCCAACGGATCTACCTGCAGTCGTGGCCTATAATGAAAAATATCGCGGGCCCGGGTGAGCGTGAATTAGTCATTGCTCCGAGCATACCCTTCCAGCCGTTTGCGGTGCCGGGCTATATTCGCAAGTCTCTCGGGACCGATACTCACTGGACGGTAGTTCTACCAGACACATTTCGTAAGACGAACAAGCTGACGACGCAAGTGATCCACGGCTCTGACCTTGTTTCACTGGCCTATGATCACGTTTTTGTTTTTAGTCCCGACGCCAGATTGGTGGGCTCATACTCACGACGCGACGCACAAGCAATATTCGATAAAGGCGGCTTCACCCAGTTTCCGGGGCTCCGTCATGCTGACAAGGCGCCTTCGGCCCCGACAGCCCTGATCGAAGCAGCGTCCGCCGGGGTCGTCCTCCGCGCCGATCCAAATCCGCTCCCCGGTGGGACTGTGACAGGCAAAACGACGATCATCTGGGATGCAGGGCCCGGCACGTTAGGCGACGTCTATACGGGCACTTCCGGGAGCGAAAGGCTTTTCGCGAGCGCGCCTAATGGCTCCCAAGAGGCTCGCTGGATTAAGCCGGGTTCCACCGAATTTCGGTTATACAGTCACGCTGACCACAGGCTTCTCGCACAACTAATTGTGACGATGCCCTCGCCCGACGCCGCCTCAATCAAACCATCAGGGACGCCCATGCCACCGGCGAGTCCTAACTGAGCCAAGCGCGACGCCGGCTGGTCCGCACAGCACTGAAAGGCCGCGATGCCAGCCCCGATCGCGATGTCGTTCATCCAAGTCCGCTTCTACCGCGGTCTCCTCGCAGTAATGGGGAGAGACCACGGCTCTGGCCACCAGATGCCATGCGAAAAATCGGGCGTGCGATGGACGGTGATGGCTTCAAATGCCGCGTCGGCAAGGTGCTGAAGCAACGCCCCCTCTCCGAAGATGCGCATTTCCAAGGTTGCGCCCGCCCCACCGTGAAAAATCAAATCATCAAACTCTTGCACCTCGCCGGACCGGGTTACGTTCTTGAGCCGGTAACTACCATTGTCTTCGATGATGGTGAAGTCGTAGAGGTCAGGGAAATGTTCGATCGTCTCTTTCCGAGCCCCGTACGGCACGGTCAGAACGAGGAGTCCACCCGGTTTGAGCATCTTGAAAATATTTTCAAATGCCCTTCCAACAGGAGGAACAACGTGCTCGAAAACTTCGGATGAAATAACGAAATCGCTGGACTGGACAAGGGATTCCGGAATGTCGCGGCTGGCGATGTCGAGCCTGGGCTCCTTGTGGTAGTATGTGTTAGTATACCAAAATTTGTCGGCCAACCTCGCCGCGTACCCTTCCCAATCGCTCATTCCCAATCCGCTGATTTCGCGGTTCACAGGGAATTCAGGTAAGACGATATTCTGTCCAAATAGCCCCAGGGAAAGCGCCCGAATGATAGCCCGTGCTCTCGGCGTGGAACCACAACTTGCACAGGAAGCGACTTCACGTTGGAGGTGAGAGTGTGCGACCAGACACTGAGCGCCACAAATATTACAGGTGAAGCCGGACGTGTTGGGATCCGTGGCTTCTCCCATCCAGGAAACCCATTAGAGCTTAAATCCCGCTGCCACGGCATCGGCGTAAAACATCCGAACGGTGTCGAGGGAAAGCTCTCCGAGGTCCATTCCGCCCAACTTCGTCGCTTTGGCCAGAATATCGTGCGGAACCGTCACAATGTGGCAGCCACAATCGGCGGCCTGGAAAATATTTAGAACTTCGCGAACGCTCGCCCAAAGAAGCTCGGCCTGCGGGAGGTCCCGCAGCAATTCGAGCGATTTCTTCATGGCCGGAATCGGATCGACCCCGGTATCGGCGATTCGCCCGGCAAATACCGAAACGACCGCTGGAAGATCCTTCCGCAGCGCGCCGGCTACCCCTTTTACCTGCTCCTCCGTGAGGATCGCCGTGACGTTGAGCTTCACGTTCTCTTTCGCCAGCTCGCCGATGATGGGAAGAGCCGATTCGCCCTTCGTGTTGGTGATTGGAATCTTGACGTAAACATTGTCCTGCCAATCCCTGATCTTGAGGGCCTGGCGGCGCATCTCGGGAAATTCATCCGAAAATACTTCGAACGAAATCGGCTTGTCGGTCACGCTTTCCAGAACGGAACGGGCAAACGTTTCGTAATCGCTGACCCCTACTTTTCTCATCAGCGTGGGGTTGGTGGTCAACCCCTGGATGAACGGCTTGCGATAGAGGTCGATGATGCCCTCGAGATCCGCGCCGTCCGCAAAAATCTTGATCGGGAGCTTTTCCAGGATAGCCGTGCTCATCCCGTCAACTAGCGGCTTTTGAAGCCCGAACGCAAGCCGCTTTTTGGCGGTGCGCCCGCATTCGTTCCCTCGTGCACCCGGCCGCGGTCGCGGGTGCCACGATCCCGCCAAGCATCAATTCAAAGCTTGCTTCGTCCACCTTGGAAGCGAGGCCATCGGTCAGGCCTTTTCCGGGACGCCGATCTCTCGTTGCGACAGCTTACCGAGCACGCTACTAAGGCAGAGGGCGGCGCACAGGACCGTCAAAAGAGACAATGGTTGAAGATACCTGATGCTCGGTTGTTCGCTCAGGGCAACGGTGGTGGTAAATAACAAGCCGCTGTGAAACAATAAAAGCAAAGAATAGCTGACACGACCTCGGAAAAAAAAGGCAGACAAGGCGCACCAAACAGGCGCGAGCAACGCCACGAAATAATAGGGCCATGCGCCCAGGAAATAGTTTTGTAGCAGCGTTTTCGACTCTGTTATCGCGGCCGGCGTCGACCAATGGAAGTTTTTGGCCAGAAGGTCAACTTCCTCGGGCGGCAGATCGACATGTCCCAGGTCAGTCGTCGCGAAATGTTTTATCCCTTCCACGTCCCAATACCCCGCGAATGTTTTAAACGATAGCCACAGAATATCCTGGGGCCGGTGGAAGAGCGCGTTCAGGGCCGTCTGCTTCGCCACGCTTTCCTGGATCGCCGGGTTCGGTTCCATCTTGGAAAAAAGGTCGACGAGGAAGCCGTCCGCAAAACGTTGGTGGCCTCTGCGCAGAAGATCTTTCAGAGCGAACTCGTCGCCCCGCGCGATTAGCTCGGCCATCCGCGGATCGGAAGCGTCTGCGGGAGTAAGGATGGGGGCCCAGGCGCAAAGCAAATGCAGGCCGGTGGCATACAGGTAAGCTGGTTCTCGCTCGGAAAGGCGCCCGTTCGCCCGTTTGTAGCCTGTGTGCAAGACCAACATCACTAAAATACTAACGAACACGTGGATAGCACCCGTCCGCGCGACTCTCCACTGGGGCGATACCCCGCGCAGCTTCTGACGGACGAGCGCCACGGCGTCGGGCCAAAAGGCGAGAAGCGGCAACACTATCGCCGTCATTTGCACCGCCAGCAGGTAGCTCATCCGGAAACCAATCAAAATAACCCCCACCAGTTGAATGATCGCGAGATCGAGAATCTTTCGGTCACGCAGATATCGGAACGACCTTTCCAGAAGCAGGGCATACAGGAAAATGCTGATCGTTTCCGCGAGAATATAGTGCTCCCAAACGAGGTGAAGTGGGTCGATGGCGCATACAACTCCGAAACCATACGAATAGACAGCCGGGAGCCGGAAAATCGATCGACAGATTACCGAAACAATTATGGAGGCCGCAGCCCCGAGGCAAACTTGAAATAAGAGAAGCGGGGTTAGGCTTTCGGTCACCACTGCGGTTAACCGTATGACATAACCGTAAAAGTAAGAGCGATCGTCAGGAATCCAACCGGTCAAGGCGGTCCAGATGTAACTACCCGAATCCCCCATAAACATCTTCGGCGACGGGTCGGCGGCGAGGAGAATGAACTTGATAAGAAATATGGCCAAACAGAACAGCCACCACCCGCGCTCTTCGGAACGCCGCGGATTTTCCAGAGGTGTGATTTTGCCCTGGCGCGTCTCCATCGCTTAGCCTTCGAGGCTAATGGTCGGCGCGTCAATAGGGCCGTCCCACGCAGTCGAATTTCTTTTCGTGGCTTCCCAGATTCGATGGGCGAAATGACGAATCATCATCTTGAAAATGGCGTAGGCTAAAATTCTACGGGCTTGAAGATGGGTTGTGCCCGCCCATGTCGTTAAACTCGAAGCTATCCATCCAAACCCAGTCCGGTTGGTGTCCGCTGACATATATCTGGGCCCGGGTGGCACGCGGCGGAGCAGTAAAGCGCCCGAGATAGCGCCGCCAGTCGTTCGTGGCTTCGAATAACCGGATGCAGAGGTCTCGGGTTTCGTTTTTCTCGTCAAGCCACGTGACCTGGAGCCGAAATGTCTTACCCCGAGGGCCCGCTTTGGCGTGAAGCGCCAGTTCGTATGTGCGACCCGGAGTTACTTCGACGATTTGCTGGAATCCATCGCTGTCGCTTACCTCCACCGCGACTGTTCCGGATGAAACGCCGCCCTCAGGCGCTCCTACGACCGGAGCCCCGCGACGATACCAGGAAGTCGGTATTCCCCCCGACAATTCGTCGAAGCCGGGGTTGGCCAACAGATTCTTCCGTTCGACCGGGTCCGATTTGGCGGAGCTTAGGACCCGGTATACTTCGACTGCTGAGTCTCCGTAGATCGGTTCGAAGTACCGATCAAAGCCGGCCCCAGCCAGGATTTGGGCGTCAATGGTGTGTGGTTGATTGATCAGGAAGTAATCGGCACCGAGCCTTCGCAAGGTGAAGTTGAGTTTTTCGGCATCGCCCATCGCGCTTAAGACCTGAGGGTATCGACCGGGCCCGAACCAATCTCCCATGACATCGCTGTCCGAATAGTATGCACAATTGTTTGCTAGCAATGCATACATCGGACCTGGCACGACATTGGTTGCCATGACCGCGTTGTATTCGGGAAGTCTCGCCCGGATGTAGTCTGCTTCTTCCTCTTTAGTTACGGGAATGCGGCCGCGTGCCTGTATCCCCTTCCAGGCGAACTCGGCGCCAGGAAGCAGAAGAGCTAACGAAGCCAGCAAAATAGTAAGTTTACCAACGCTGGCGCGCCGATCACGAAATAGCGCATCGACCGCCCAGCAGACAGTCAAGGCAACGGCGACGCAAACCACCGGGACAATTGGGACGAGATACCGCATTACCTGCCCGATAAAAAACCAGCAGAGCAGATAGTAGATCGCAAGGACAGCGAGCCAGCGGACGACGTTGTCCCAGACGGCGCGGACCAAAATGAGTGGGGCGAGGATAACAAGGGCCGGAGAAAAAGAGCAGGTCTGCTGAAACCGATTCGGCGAGACAAGGAGAGAATACGGAAGCGTGACGAAGTCCTTGAAAGTGCGAGGAACGCCGTAGCTCTGAATGTCGTTCGCAATTCCGCGGAAGTCTTCCGAGGTCCACCACGGCCCGGTTCCGAACAGTTGCGTGAACAACGGATAAGTCGGGTTTCCCGTGTACCAGACAGAGCGCAGGAGGGTTGGCCCCCAGCCTGCGAGGAGTCCCGCAGTCACGATCCAGGCAGGAGTAACCCGGCGTTCTCGAAGCCAGAAGAACACTGCCGCGGCGACAATTATGGGCACAAAATAAAAGGCGCCTGACCAGGTGCTCTGGGCGAATCCGGTGAAAACTCCGGCGACGAACAAAAAGCCGAGCTGGCGATCGATCGCGTAAACCGACAGAGCATAGATGCCCGCGAAGCAAAACAGGGCCGCGAGGGCATGGTAACCAGCGATGTGAGAGCATTCGAGCGCCAGCGGACTGCCCATCCAAAAGGACGCCGCGACCAACCCGACGCCGGGCCCGCGCAGCCTTTTGCCCAGGGCGTAGATGGCGATCGCGACCAGGCCTGTGGCGGCAAGCGACAAAATCTGGGGACTGATGTCATCGTGGGTTGACATCAAGGCGGTAAACAGCAGATGGGCCAGGCTTGGCGCTACCTGGTAGCGGAGAAATGGCGTCGGGGCCATCCAATGCAAGCGCAGCCACTGTTTGGGCGCTACAAGATGGTAGGCGGTAACGTCATACTCCGTGGGAGGATACAGCGGAAGCAATAACACGGGAAACATCGCGAAGGCAGCCAGGGCAAGGCCAATCGCCAGTGCGATCAGTGCGGACCGCGACTGAGAGCGCGCAGCGACCCCGGTGCCGTCGAGTCTTAATGTCGGACGAAAAACTATGCCCAAGGTGGTCGCCACCAGGATGACAGCGATTATGCCCGGCGCGGTTAGCCATCCCACCAGTCCACACAACAGCACCAGGTGCGAAATCACTCCCAGCCCAAGGCTGGTGCAAATGGAAAAGCGCTCAGCGAATCCGTCGAATCGAAGGCGACGAAGAAGCGCCAGGCCGATCGGATAGGCGGCTGCGCAAAAGAGTAATACCAACAAATATCGCGAGAGAGCGAACACCGCCAGATTCGACATGATGGAGAGTATCTTAACTGTGTTCTAGGCTGATGAAGAGGCCCGCACCTGTGTTTTTCGCGTCAGTCTTATCGGGCGCCCGGACTATCTTAAACGAAGCCGGGGCAGGAGCTCACCGAGAATCTGATCCACAGATTCTTCGGCGCTCTGCTCATGGGTCCTGACCACGATTTCAGGATCGTTCGGCGACTCGTAAGGCGCGTCGATTCCCGTAAAGCCCTTCAGTTGTCCAGCTCGCGCCTTTTGGTAAAGGCCCTTCGGATCGCGTTCTTCGCAAACCGCCAGGGGCGCGTCGACAAATATTTCCACGAACTCAGCCCCGGCCTGAAGCGCAATCGCGCGCGCCCGGGCCCGATCGTTCCGATATGGCGAAATGAACGACGTGATCACGACGGTGCCGGCATCGGCCATGAGCTTGGCGACTTCGCTGACCCGCCGGATATTCTCCGCGCGATCTTCCGGCGCGAACCCGAGGTTGGCGTTCAACCCGTGGCGCAGGTTGTCGCCGTCGAGCACGTAAGTATTCATCGATAACTGAAACAGCTCTTTTTCCAGGCCGCGCGCGATCGTCGATTTCCCCGCGCCTGAAAGCCCGGTGAGCCAGACCACCGCGCCGCGATGCCGGTTGCGCTGAGCGCGTCGCTCCGCGGTGATCTCGCTTTCGCTCCAGAAAATGTTGTCGCTCTTGATCGTGCTCGACCCGGGATAAAGCGCGCCGGAGATAATGCCGCCGCCAGCCAGATGGTCGGCGTCCGCGAGGACGAATCGGCCCAGGCCTGGCACACGATCGTGATTGTCGAATACCAGCGGCGCGCGAGTTTGCAGGGTCACCTGGCCGACTTCGTTGATGCGAATCTCCGTGGACTGCGAGGCGGTCGAATCAAGTGTCGCCGCATCCATCACATTCGCGATCGCGACTACTTCGCAATCCACGCTCTGGGTCACGAGCTTCAATCGATAGCGGGCGCCGACGCGAAGCGGTTCCGGACCGATCCAAAAAACCTTCGCGTGGATTCGATTGGATTCGACGGGGGGATCGACCGGGTGCGATCCAACATGGCCGCGCTCGATGAAGATTTGATCACGCAAAGTGAGCCCAATCGATTCTCCGGCGCCCGCCGCGTCCGTTGCCGAACTGGGCCAGCGTTCGATAGTCGCTATCCGCGCGGTTTTGTGTCGTGGCGAGAAGAGCAGTTGGTCGCCCACGCGCAGGGTCCCGGACTCGATCCGGCCGGCGACGATCCGCTGGTTTCCCATCCGGTAAACGTCCTGCACCGGAAACCGCAGAGGTTGCTGCGCCGCCGATGGAACTTCATCAAAGCCTTCGATCGCTTCCAGCAACGTAGGTCCTTGGAACCACGCCAGCTTATCCTGCTTCTGCGCAATGTTCGCCCCTGCGCCCGCCGATATTGGAATGAAGCCGCGAGCGCTTAACCCCAGGCTCTTCAAAAAACCGCTAAACTCGTGTTCGATCTCCCGAAACCGCGTCTCCGCATAATTCGCCAAATCCATTTTATTGACCGCCACGATCACCTGTCGAATTCCCAACAGCCCCAACAACTGACCGTGCCGCCGACTTTGCTCGCGGGCGCCTTCGTCCGCCGCGACCACCATCACCGCCGCGTCGGCGCTCGCCGCGCCGGTGATCATATTCTTCAGGAATTCCTCATGCCCCGGCGCGTCGATGATGACATAACTGCGTTTCGCCGTACGAAAATGAATCTGCGTCGTATCGATCGTCACGTTCTGCTGCTGCTCTTCCGCCAGGGCATCGAGGACAAACGCGTATTCGAACGGACGTCCTTCGGCCACACAACTGGCCCGCAGTGCCTCGAGTTTCCCTTCCGGCAGCGAACCGGTCTCTTCCAGGATCCGGCCAATCAAAGTCGATTTGCCATGATCCACATGGCCGACGAACACGATTTTCACATGAATCCTTTTGCGCGCAGCTTTTGCATCGCGTGTGGTTCGTAATGGTCCTGGGCGCGGCCAGCCCGCTCGCTCGTGCGAGTGGCTTCGAGTTCGGCGATGATTTCTTCGATCGTCGCAGCGTTGCTCTCGATCGGATGCGTGATAGGCGTACAGCCCAACGAGCGGTAGCGCTTGCCGTCCCGCGCAAAATAAAGGGTTGGAATCGGAATTTTTTCTCGCTGGATATACCGCCAGATATCTGTCTCGGTCCAATCCAGCAATGGCTGCACCCTGACATGTTCTCCAGGCGCGTTCTTGATCGCGAATTGCCCCCAGAACTGCGGCGGCTGGTGTTTGTAATGCCATTCCGAATCAGCATCGCGCGGAGAAAAATAGCGTTCCTTGGCCCGGGTCGGATCTTCGTCCCGGCGAATCCCGGTGATGAGCGCGTCCCATTTGTGTTCGGCCAGCGCCTGTTTCAACGCCACTGTTTTCAACTCATGCGTCACGGTCACGGGGTCATGGGTCTCGTACCCGACGCCGCGCGCTCGCGCCTCCGTGTTCACCTTCACGATTACATCGATGCCGTAATGTTTGATCGCCCACTCGCGGAACGCGATCATCTCGGGAAATTCGTAGGTCGTGTCGATATGGAGAAGCAGGTACGGCACCTTGCCAAAGAACGCTTTCAGCGAGAGCCAGAGGAGAACATTGGAATCTTTCCCCATCGACCACGGCATCGCGAGATTGCGAAAGGCATGATGAGCCTCGCGCAAAATGAAAACGCTGTGGTTTTCGAGCTCGTCGAGATGGTCGGCGGCAGTCATCAGTTAGGCGGAAAGGAGACGCCGGTTTGAGCGCTTTGCAAAAACTGAGCCGGCAATCGGGCTCGAACCGATGACCTGCTGATTACAAATCAGCTGCTCTACCAACTGAGCTATGCCGGCAATAACGCGCGCAGTTTAGCGCAGCGAAGGGGACGCCACAAGCGGGCCGGCTACATCCGCGAACGGATATCGACCGAGAGCGGCTCGGCGGTCTCGAGCGTCTTGATCACCGTGCTCAGGTAAACCGATTCCGGATAGTAGGCTTTGTATTTCGTGATCTCCGACCGGTTCATGACCTTGAATCCGTAGCGCTCGAACATTTTCTCCCCGCGCCGGCTCTCGAAGGTCACGATCTGCCCGTAAACGTGCTTTTCGCCGCACCGGTAGAGGTAACTCAGATAAGCGCTCATCAGGGCGCGCGTGGTCGACATTTTGCGCGCGTCCGCCAGCAGGTTGATGTGAAAATGCGGGGTGCGCCGGGGCGCGGCCGGGACTTCGCGCCAGCCGTTGCTGATCATCCAGCGGATGAAACGCCGGGAGCGCTCGTCGTAGCGCGGGTAACGCCAAAGCGCGCGCAGGAAGAGCCGGACATTCTGGCGAAACGCGTAGAACTGGTTCCAGAGCGGCTTGCGCGAGCCGAGCAAATAGCCCCGAATTTCGCCGTCGATCTCGAGGACGAACGAGGATTCCGGCTCCTTATCGGTGTAGTAGGTGGTGAGGAAGTCCGCGAAAAGTTCGTGGTCCTGAAAAACAGGGTCGATCGGCTCGCCCAAAAAGCCCGTTTGGCAGCATAAACGCCGCACCGCCCCGCGGTCGGACGCCCGGTAGCTGCGAATCGTGAATGCTCTCTCTTCCTTCATCTGGTTGACGCCTTGTAGTTTGAGCAGACCTCGCGATAAATGCAAAGGAGTCTCTCGAAAACTCGCGGCCAAGCATATTGCTCCGCAGCCTTCTCCGCGGCGACGCGCCCGAGCTCGCTCAAGTCGCGGTGGCTAAATCGTTCGATCGCATCCGCTAACGCTTCCGGCTCGTTTTGTTCCGCCCATGATTCCTGGTCGTGCAGAATTATTCCGTCAAGCCGGGAGCCGCGGATACCGACTACCGGTGTCCCGCAGGCCTGGCTCTCTAGGGCCACCAATCCAAATGTCTCCTGCCTTCCGGGATGAACGAACAGGTCGGCGGCGCGATAATAGCGCGCCAGCTCCAGCGGATCGGTGCAATACTGCAGCCAGCTCACCTGAGGCGTATCCGCTTGAAGAAGACGCAGTTGTTCGCGTTGCGGCCCATCGCCGATGACGAGGAAGGCAAAGTCCGGCCTGCGCTTCGCCAGGATTCGGAACGCCTCGAAAAGCGTGGCGGTATTCTTCTCCGGCGCCAGTCGGCCGACGTACAGAAGGAGCGTTTCACCGGAGTCGACGGCCACTCCAGGCGTCGCGGCGCCCTGGTCCGGTTCCGGGTGAAAATTGTTCGTGTTCACGCCCAGCGGAACGAGTCTCGTGTTCGTGACACCCCACTCCCTCAGGGTTTCCGCGAGGGGTTCCGACGGGACAAGCGTCGCCTCAAACCGGTTATACATCTTGCGGACGTAGCGTTGCGCCGCGGACATCAGCGATTTTCCCGCGCGCGCCCCGAGCAGCTTCGAGGCACTCCGCAAATAAGCCTCGGGAAAATGGGAATGATAAAAGGCGACAATCGGAACGCCTGCCGATTTGCCGAACGAGATCGCCTTCCACCCTACCTGATAAGGATCGCTCGATTCGACGATGTCCGGCCGCTCGCGCTCCAAAATTTCGCCGACCGTCCGCAGATCAAGGAGCGCGCGATAACGCGCTGTCTTGGAAATTATCGGCGACCGAATCGAATAAACCGAAGTTCGACCGTCACTTGTCCTCTCTGTCTTTTCCCCAGGCACAATCAGGACATGTTCGTCGCTCGTCTGCTCACGAATGTAACTGGCCTTCTCGTGAACGTACCGTTTCACGCCGCCGCTGAGCGGAGAATAGAATTGGGTCAGGTCGCAGACCTTCAAGATATTTGCAATTTGCGATTTGCGATTTGCGATTTCGCAAGCGAGTTCGAGGCAGTTTTCTTGGAAGCCGCGGTAATGGCAACAAGTTCGATCGCCTCGGTGAGCAATGGTTGGGTCTGTTTCGCGCGCAACAACTTTCCTTCAATGATCAGTTCAAGCCAAAATGCTGTCTCGTCCGCTTCTTCCTCGACCGTTCCGAGTTTGGAAATGAACTCCACTTTGGATCGTGCCCGGCAGGCTGCGCGGTAATTCGCTCCCACTGAGGTGCCGCTTCGCATTATTTGATTTCCAATCGCGCGGCCTTCGATCGATTTCGGCAGCGCGCCAACCAATTTCATAATTCGCAATGCGAACTGCTTTGTTCGCGTGATCAATTCTTGTTCGTTCATGGGGGGTTCCTCAATCGCAAATTGCAAATCGCAATTCGCAAATCCGCTAGCCGCCTCTGGCGGCCAAATACTTCTCCGCCTCCATCGCCGCCGCGCAGCCGGAGCCGGCCGCGGTGATCGCTTGTTTGTAAACGCGATCGGCGACGTCGCCGGCGATGAAAACGCCGGGGTGTTTGCTCTCGGCCAGATGTCTCGCGATCAGGTAGCCATCGGGGTCGGTCTCGAGCTTTCCTTGGAACGCTTTCGTGTTCGGATCGTGACCGATGGCAACAAACACGCACGCGACCGGCAGCTCGCGCTCCTCGTGCGTCTCGACATTGCGCAACAGGACCGCGCGCATTTCCCCTTTTTCATCCGGGATGTAACGCGTGACGACCGTGTTCCAGATCGGCTCGATTTGTTCGCAGGCCAGGACCCGGTCCGCCATGATCTTCGAAGCGCGGAGCTGGTCCCGTCGATGAATGAGGTAAACTTTCGAGGCGAACCGGGTCAGGAAAAGCGCTTCCTCCGCCGCGGAATCGCCGCCGCCGATCACGCAGACCGGCACATTTCGATAGAACGCTCCGTCGCAGGTCGCGCATGAGGTCAGTCCGTGGCCGACCAGTTTTTCTTCGTTCTCCAGTCCGAGCCAGCGGGCTGAGGCGCCGCTCGCCACGATCAGGGCGCGGGTTTCCAGCCATTCGTCGTCGGCTTTGATCCGAACATGATCCGCAAGGGGCTCGAAATCGGTCACTTCAGAATAGGCAAAGCGGGCGCCGAATTTTTCGGCCTGCGCGTGCATGTTGATGATGAGTTGCGGCCCATCAATCCCCTCGGGAAAGCCGGGGAAATTCTCCACGAGCGTGGTGGTAGACAATTGGCCGCCCGGCTGCCGGCCTTCTAGGACCAGCGGGCTGAGGTTCGCGCGCGCGGCATAAATGGCAGCCGTCAATCCCGCGCAACCGCTGCCGACGATAATCACCTTCTCCATCGCTGAAACCTAGCACAGGAAGCAAGGGCGCGTCGCGCAAGCAACCCGCTAAAACTCGAAATCCGAAAACCGAATTTCGAAACAATTACCAAATATCCAAATTGCCCAATGACCGAAACTTGCCCGGCGTGGAATGTTTTGAGCTTTTCCTCTTTTTTCCCTAATTCGAGCTCGTTTCGGATTTCGAAATTCGAATTTCGAGTTTCTCCCGCTATTTTCTCCGATGCCTGAGCTCGCCGAAGTGGAATACTTTCGCCGGCAATGGGACCCCGGCTTGGGACAAAAAATCCAGAAGGTCCAGCTCCACCGTCAGAAACGGATTTTCCGGGGAAACAATTCGCGCGCGATCGTCCGCGAGCTCACCGGCTCCCGGCTCTTGCGCTCGGAAGCTTGGGGAAAACAAATGCTGTTCGAATTCTCAGGCGGGAACTGGATCGGGATTCATCTTGGAATGACAGGCAAACTGCGTGTCGAGCGCGCCGGGTTTCGGCCGCAAAAGCACGACCACCTCGTGCTGCAGCAGGCCAAGCGCGCCCTGGTTTTTCGCGACGCCCGGCTCTTCGGGCGGGTCCGGTTTCATCACGGCAAATCCGCGCCGGATTGGTGGCGGAACGGAGCGCCGGATATCGCGTCCGCCGAGTTCGATCGAAACTTCTTCGACACCTTTCTTCGCCGGCACGGTCGCGCGCCTGTAAAAGCCGTCATTCTTTTGCAGCGCGGATTCGCCGGGATCGGAAACTGGATGGCGGACGAAATTCTCTGGCGGGCCAGGATCGCGCCACGCCGAATGGTTAACAGTTTATCCGCCGCCGAGCGCGCGCGTCTTTTCCGCCAAACCCGATTTGTCGCGACCGAATCGCTCCGGATCATCGCGCCAAAATTCGCCGATCCGCCGCGCGATTGGCTGATCCATCAAAAGTGGAAGCGCAACGGCGTGTGCCCGCGCCACCGAACGCCGTTGGAGAAAGCGATGATCGGCGGCCGGACCACCGCCTGGTGTCCGCGCTGCCAGAAGTAGCGGGGTCACGTCACATAAACCATGATCCGGTGGAATCCGGTTGTGCCTGATTTGAAGGGACGATCTTCGTCCAACTCCTGGACCTCTCCTTCGCCGTCGGTGGCGCGGACGACCAGCGCGTAATTGCCGGCCGCCATGGGCCGCCAGTCGTAACTCCAGAGCGCCCAGGTCAACTTCGTCCCGGGATAATCGAGCTTCGCTTCCTGCCAGGTCGCGGCGTCGTCGAAGCTGACTTCGACCCGCGAGATCCCACGATCGCCGCCGAAAGCCACCCCGCGGACCGCGACTCCATTCGCCGCGGTCGCGCTCGGAATAACCGATTCCGCGTCCGGCTCGTCGAAGCGCGAGCGCGTCGGCACGATGAAATCCGGGCCCCATCCTTGTTTCTCATAAAAGCCAACCGCGCTGTCGTCAGCCACTTCGATGCGCGTGATCCATTTCACATGTTTCTCGCCGAAATATCCGGGGACAATGACTCGCGCCGGGAACCCGTGACGGTCCGGCAACGTCTCGCCGTTCATTTCGTAAACGACAAGCGTGGTTGGATCCATCGCCTTCTCGAGCGGGAAAGTGTCGGTGTAATTATCGACGCCATGGAGGCGGACTTTTGTTGCGCCGGGAAGCGTTGTCGCCGCGTTCAGGAGCGCGCTCATTGGCACGCCCTTCCATTTCGCATTGCTCATCAGGCCGGCGTCGAGTCCGTTGCTGATGCACATGAGGGTCGTCTCCTGTTCGACCGCTGAAAGCGCCTTCAATCGATCGAGCTGGTAGGTCTGGGGCGTTTTCACCAGCCCTGTGATTTCGAGGCGCCAGAGATTTGGATCTACCTTGGGGTCGACGACATTTTTGGTGACGCAATAGAACAGGTCGTTAGGCGTGATCGCCCGGACGACCCGGCCTTTGTACTGCGTTCCGTCGTAACTGAAAGTGGCGATCTGATACAGCCGGCGGAGAAGCGCGGCGCCGCCGCCCGCAGCCAGGAGCGCGAGGCCGCCGGTAATCAGGGCGCGACGCCCAATCGGGGGGCTAAATTCTTCGCCGTTAATCTTGACGCGCGGCTGGGTGAGATACCGAAAGACGAGCGCGAGCGTTCTCTCGAAGACGACGAAGCTCGCCAGCAATCCCGCCAGGGTGACGACAGCTCCGCGATTGATTGGCAGACCGTGGTAATGGGTGCCGAGCACGGGCCACAGGAAAATCCCAACTGCGACCAGCGGAAGAAGAGTGAAAATCGCAACCGACGCGGGGAATGAATTGCGATCACGGCGTCGCATGGCCAGGCCGTAGATCATTCCGCCGAGCGCCCCAACGAGCAGTTGACCGCCCATGACCGACCCGACGCCGAGTTGTTTCATGTTGTTGTAACCGCCCACGCGACCCATCAGCGAAAGGAAGGTATCGGCCGGGATGAAGACCGAGATGCGGTCGCCGAAAATCACCAGCGGCGTCGCCACGCCGAAGAGCCAGGCGAGCAACAGCATCGTTACGGTCATGAGCAATCCGGCAATGAATCCAGCCAGAGCGCCGGAGCCGATTGCGCGAAGCCGCGTCATGGGGTCGAGATTGGCAGGATCAACGCTCGAAAGCCACGCGAAAGAGCGTGGCGATGATGCGAATGCCGGCCACGAATGTGCCTCGGAGGGTCCCCGAGACCTTGGACTCGCCACCCGTCCGGCACCGATGATCAACGGGGACCTCCAGGATTCGCAATCGCGCCCGGGCGGCCCGCATCTGCATTTCGAGATTCCATCCGTAGGTCTCTTCTTTCATCCCAAGGCGTTCGAGCGCGCCGCGCCGGATCGCCCGGAACGGGCACATGTCGGAATAGCGAACGCCATAGAGTAGCCGAAGAAGAAAGCCGGCGATTCGCCCCGCGAAAACCTGCTGGAAATTCATGCTGCCCGGTTCGCGATTCCCGCGGGTGCGCGATCCAATCACAAAATCTTGGTCGCCCCGAACGACAGGCGCGACCAGCTGCCCCATGAACTCGGGACAATCACTCCCGTCGCCGTCCAGGAAAACCACGATCTCGCAGTCGGGCGAGAGCGCGCTCACGCCCGCGGCGCAGGCGCGCCCGTAGCCGGGCGTCGGCTCCGCCACCACCTTGGCCCCGGCGCCCCGCGCTCGTTCGGCGGTGCGATCGGTGCTGCCGTTGTCCACCACGATCACCTCGTCGGGCAACCCGGTCGCCAGACAATCCCGCACGACCGCGGCGATCGGCTCCTCTTCGTTTAGCGCCGGAATAATTACGGAGATCCTCATCCGAGAAGGAACCAGGCCAGCGAAAAATAAAACGCCAGCGCGCAAAAATCGGTCACGGCGAGCGTGACAGGGCCGGCCGCGATTTTCGGATCCAGTTTCAGCCAATGCAAGAACGATGGGACGCTGAAGCCGAACAAACACGCGCTCACGAGTGAGACGGCGATGCTGGCGCCAACGACGACGGCGCCTTTCGGGTGGTGCCGCCAGACCAAAACGATGAGGCCGACGACAATTCCCAGCGCCAGCCCGAGCAGAACCGCGATCGCCAGTTCGCGCCGGAGATTGTGCAGAAACCAGCGGCGCGTGAGGGTGTTCGCGCGCAAGGCTTGGATCGTCAGGGTCATCGATTGCATGCTCACGCTTTCGTTGAGGCCGAGGACCATCGTAAGAAAAAAGGTGATCACGAGACTGCCGGCGAGCGTCGTTTCAAACGCGCCGGCGAGCAGAGCGCAGGCCGTCCCCGCCCCAACCGTCGCAAGCAGCCAGGGGAAACGGTAACGGAACACCCGCCAGGGCGAAGCGCCCCGAACCTGGGAAAGACGAAAGCCGAGCGCTTCGAAAACATCGTCCGCCACCTGGGCGACGGTTCGTCGCTCTTCTTCCCGCTCGCCGGCCTCAAGCATTTCTTCGGCGAACAGACTCACATCCACGACGCCGATCACGCGCCGCTCGCTGTCCACCACCGGAAAGGCAAAAAATTTGTAGAGCACGAAAAACTCGCACGCCTCCAGGACGCTCGCGCTCGCTGGAATAGCGACCACCTTTCGCACCATGATTTCCTCCAACCGCGTCTCGAGCGGCGCGGTCAGCAGACGCCGGGTCGGTAAAACACCAACCAGCTTTTCGTCGGCGTCGGTCGCGAAAAAATAAATTACGCGTTCGCCAATGCCTTCGCGTCGGATGCGGTCGAGCGCTTCGGCCACAGTCATCCGCGCATCGAGCAGCGGAAAATCCTTCCGCGCATGCTCGGCGACCGATGAATTGAAATCCGGGAGCCCGACCGTCTCGCTCACCGCCTACCTTACGCGATGAACGATGCCTTTGCTGCGAAGAATGTCCGCCGCTTCGCCAAAGTAATCGCGCACATCGGCCTGTTGTCGGATCCAATCGAGATAGCGGCTGATTCCGGCGACGAGATCAACTTGCGGCGTGTAGCCGGCCGCGCGAATGCGTCCCGTGTCGCTCGTTAGGTGGCGCATTTCGCCGGGACGGAATTCGCCGTTCACTTCCGGCGCGAGCCGGATTCCAAGCGCGTCCGAGATGTAATCGGCGATCCTGCGAATGCTGACGCCGGCGCCGCTCCCGACGTTGACCGGAAGCCCATCGAGCTGGTCGCTCTCGGCCGCGAGGAGGTTCGCCCGCGCGATGTCTTCGACAAACGAGAAGTCGCGGGTCTGTTCCCCATCTTCGAATAGGACCGGCGGCAGATCATTCAGCAGCCGGGTGCAAAAAATGGCGATCACGCCGGTGTAAGGATTGAAGATCGATTGGCGCGGGCCGTAGGTGCAGGAATAGCGGAGCGCGACCGTCGGGATCCCGATTTGTTTGCCCCAGAGCAGGACCAGTTTTTCCTGGTCCACTTTGGTCAGGCCATAAACGGTTTCGCCGCCGACCGGCGCGCGCTCTGGAGTCGCCGCACTTTTCGTGACGGCCTGGCAGATTGGGCAACGGACCGACCAATCGCCCCGTTGCAATTGCTCAACCGGGCGAACGTCCGGAAAAACGAGGCCGTGTTCCGGGCAGGTGCCGGCGCCCTCGCTGTAAACCGCCTGCGAAGAGGCGACGACGATCTTCTTAATCGGCAGGTTCTGTTCACGAATGACCTCGAGCATCTGGGCCGTCCCGAAGCTGTTAACCCGGACGTATTTTGCGATTTCCGGCATGTAGCCGCCATAGGCCGCCTGGTGAAAAACGACGTCGATGTCGCGCAACGCAGCGGAAATTGTTTCACGGTCGGTTACATCGCCTTCGACAAATTCCGCATCGGCGCTGACCCAGGCCGGCTTGCCTTTGCGATGCGTTTGCGGCTCGAGATTGTCGAGGACTCGCACCGTCCAGCCTTCGCGGCGCAACAGATCGGTAACGTGCGATCCAATCAGGCCCGCGCCACCGGTGACCAAGGCCCGTTTCGGGTGAGGCTTCATTTGCTCAATTCGTTAGGCCACGCCTGCAGGCCAGATCCGGCTCCGGCCTTCGCGCTCCAGTAATGCAGACAGAAAGTCACGCGTTGCCGGCGCTGCGAATCCTCCGGCGCCGCTCCCATTCGAGTCAAAAAACTCGCCGCAGAGCTGCGCGAGGGTTGTTCGGTCATCCACGTCGTACCACGTTGGCAATAAGTGAACCGGCAAAGCGAGTTCGCGCGCGGCGGCCATTGTTTGTTCGAGCACGCGCTCGGTGCTCCAGTCGATTTGCTCGAACAATCTGTGGTGACGTTTCTTCAGCCCGATCAGGTAATAGCCGCCGTCATGGGAGGGGCCCAACACCACGCAATCTTCAGCGCCGGCCAGATATTCGACGGCCTGCGCGAAAGCCGTCGCGGGCACTGTAGGGCTGTCGGAATTGATCAGGCAGAGCGAAGCGAACCCGAGTTGAAGCAAATCTTCCGTTGCCGCCGCAAGTCGTTCCCCGAAGGCTTCGCCTCGTTGCGGCATCAAGACAAAATCGTCCGGTAGAATCTGGGCATACGCTCCCTCGGCTCCCACCGGCGTATAGACCGCCACCACCTGCGAACGTTTCTTGTCAGCGCTCGCGATCGCCGCGGCCGTGTCCCGAAGGAAACAAACATTCAGGTCCGCGGCTTCTTCTGGCGTTAACGGCGGCGTCAGGCGCGTTTTTACCCGGCCGGCTTGGGGCGCCTTGGTCATGACCGCCAGGGCGCATACTCCCGGCGGGACCTGGGTGCCAGCGCGCGGATCAAGGATGCGATGAGTCGCATTCATCAGGCGTTCCGAACAGCCGCTGCCCGTTAGTCCTTTTCGCAGAGCGCGTATTGATATCGTCCCTCGCGCCAGGTTTCGATCCGCCTCCATGGTTGGGTGGCGAAAAGCCGGTTCATTTCGCGGGTCGACAAGACTCGGGCTCGTGTCGGCTCCCGGTATCCATTCTTAAAGTGGGTAAGCCCGGCCAACAGCCACATCATGAACAGCGGGATCGACGCCCAGAACGCCCATCGCGGCTCTGCGATAAAACAACGCCCTCCCGGCCGCAACACGCGATGCATTTTCGCGACAGCCTGTCGCCGGTTGGGCAGCACCGTAAAAAGTCGCGAGGCGATCAAGACGTCGAAACTTTCGTCCGGCAGCGATAACTCGAGCACGTTGTCGCTGTGAAACCGGCAGTTTTTCAGGCCAAGCTTGTTCCTTTTTTCCCGGGCCCAGCTCAGCTGGCTGGGAGAACGATCCACTCCCAACACGGAAATCTGAGGGAAGCGTTCCGCTAATCGACAGGAATAGAACCCCGGTCCGCAACCTAGCTCGATCACTTTCTCTCCCGTGGCCGGCTCTCGGCTCGGCCAAAGAGTCTCAATCATCCTCCTGGTATCGTCTCGGAAAAGCCTTTCGCGGCAGAAGATGTAAAGCCACGCAAAATGCTCAAATAGACTGTCGCTCGAGACGTCGCTCTCTTCCTGATGAGGAATGGCCGCGATCGCTTCTGGGGCGGCAGCCGAAGGCATCGGGAACACGGCTTGTTCCGAGAGCGTTGTCGGGGTTTGCGGGAGAGTTTTTAACACCTTCTTTAAGATTTAGATTTTAATCGCGCTCCAGTTCTTAATCTTATCGTCGCGAACAACTCTGGTGGACTCTTGATTTCGCCTCTCAAACTGAGCGAAACGCGCCTTGTTGATAACACTGGGCGCGGAACCCGACAAATCGGTTCGCGCTAAAACCAGACGAAACCTATTGGGGCTTATTCGAACTTGTTGGCTTCTTGTTGAGGGATCGTTTAACAACGCGGAATGAGGATCAATAAGATTGGCGGGCTCGTAGGACTCCTCCTCGGCTGTTTTATTCCCGCCAGCTTCGCGGGCGAACCGACGCTCTTGGAGATCCAAAAGATTTTGACCGGGAAGAAGATGGTCGATCTGACCCATCCCTTCGAGCCGGGCATTCCGAAGTGGAAAGGGTTCCCCGATGAAAAGCGGGAGGTCGCGTATTGGTACGAGAAAGGGCGAGGCACGCGCGGCGAAGGATTTTTCAGCGAAATATTCACTCACGTCGGGCAGTGGGGAACGCATGTGGATCCGCCGGCCCACTTCGTTAAAGGCCTGCGAACCGTGGATCAAATCACGCTCCAGGAAATGATCCTGCCGCTCGTGGTGATCGATGTTCACGCGGAGGCGGCAAAAAATCCTGACTACACCTTGAGCCTTGAGCGGGTCAAGAAATGGGAGACCGACCACGGGCGCATCCCGACCGGCGCCTTCGTCGCGATGCGAACCGATTGGTCGAAGCGCTGGCCCGATTCGGCCGCGATGGAGAATGCGGATTCGGCCGGGGTTTCGCATTATCCAGGTTGGAGCCTGCCGGCGCTTAAATACTTGTATGAGGACCGCAAAATCACCGCTTCGGGCCATGAGACGACAGACACAGATCCCGGCGTCGCAACGACAAAGGACGACTACTCCCTTGAGACGTTTGTCCTGCAGACAAATCATTATCAAATAGAGTTGCTCACGAATCTGGACCAGGTCCCCGAAAGCGGGGCGATTGTGGTGGTGAGTTTTCCGAAACCGAAAGGCGGCTCAGGATTCCCGGCGCGCATATTTGCGATTTGTCCGCGCTGACGAACTGACAGGACGAATCGAGCGGTCGCGATTCGAATGAATTTGCTCGACGAGATCGGAACCAGGGTCGTCTGCGGAGACGGGGCAATCGGCACGATGCTGCTCGAAGCGGGTGTTCCGCTGACCAGATGTTTCGAGGAATTGTGCGTGTCTGAGCGGGGCCGGATTCGAAAGATCCACGATGAATACATTCGCGCCGGAGCTCGGGTGATCGAGACGAACAGTTTTGGCGCGAACGCAGTGCGTTTAGCGCGGTTTGGATTGGAAGGGCGAGTCGGGGAGATCAACCGCGCGGCGGTGGCGGTCGCCAGTGAAGCCGCCAGGAACAAGGAAGTGTATGTGGCCGGAAGTGTCGGACCGCTCGGTATTACCGGTGAAGAAGCGGCGCGGCGCGGGATCGATCGGCAGGGTTGTTTTCGCGAACAGATCAGTGCGCTCCTGGAAGGCGGGGTCGACCTTATCTTTTTCGAGACGTTCACGAACGTCGAGGAAATGACGATTGCGCTCCGGGCCAGGAACGATGTGGGCGGCGTTCCCGAGATCTGTTCGTTCGCATGCGCGCCCGATGGCCGGCTGTCGGACGGGATTTTGCTGGCCGATGCTTTCGCGCAGCTTCGCGAACAGGGCGCGAAAATGCTGGGAGTGAATTGCCTGAACGACCCGCGGGGAATGGTCGAATTGCTTCGGCGGTTGCCCGCGCAAGATTGGCTCGCGGTTTATCCCAGCGCCGGCCAGCCGAAGGAGAACGCCGGCCGTTTTGTCTACGAGGTCGGACCGGATTGCTTCGCGGATGCTGCGCGGGAGTTGATCGTCACGGGGGCGCGTTTGCTCGGTGGCTGTTGCGGGACGACTCCCGACCACGTCTCGGCGCTGGCAAAGGCGATCGCGGAAAATTCTTCGAGCTAAAAGTGGCGACAAGTCGTTAGGCCAACGGACCGAATCGGATTTGCGTGAGGCGTTTGCAGCGGTGAGTGTTGCGCGATGGTCAAAATGCGCCGCGCGATTATTATGCAGATTGCCGGGCTGGCGCTTGTCGTAACGACGCTCTTTGTTCTTTCCCGCCTCTTCCCGGTCGTGGATTTCATCGCGGAGGTTCAGCAACACGTCATGCGGTGGGGAGCGTGGAGCGCGATTTGGTATCCGCTGCTTTATGCTTGCTGCAATGTGCTTCTGCTGCCCGGCGGTGTCCTCAGCGTTGGGGCGGGGTTTTTCTTCGGGCTTTGGTGGGGTTTTCTGATTGCGCTGCTGGGAAACGTCGGGGGAGCCGCGATTTCCTTTTTTATAAGCCGTTGGATTGGAAAGCAATGGCTGCGGCGGAAACTGCTTCGAAATCGGACTCTGGTGGCGCTGGAGCCTGCGGTGGAGAGAGAGGGGTGGAAGATCATTCTGCTGAGTCAGCTGCACCCGCTCTTTCCGACGAGTCTGCTCAATTACCTCTACGGACTCACCCGGATCCGTTTTCGGACGTGTATGTTATGGGTAGCGATTGGCCAGGCGCCGGGGCTCTTCCTGTATTCGTATCTGGGGACGCTGGGGCAATATGGGCTCAATCTGGCCCGGGGGAAAACGCATCCCCGGGCGATCGAATATTGGATTTGGCTGGGCGGTTTTGCCAGCGCGGCAGTAGTACTTATCATATTGGGCCGAATAGCATTACGTTTAATGCAAAAAGTTGAACAGGATGCATCTCGAGAGAGGCCACCCGAAGCAACTAGCACCATAATGGCACCCGAGCCTGCTTTGGCCAAGCCTAGGAATTGGCACGTTCCACGTGGAACATGAACCCTCAATCGGACCCCCAAGTTGTCGTTATTGGTAGCGGCCATGCCGGAGTGGAAGCGGCCTTGGCCTCAGCCCGGTTGGGCACGCCCACCCTTCTCCTCACTCAAAATCTTGACACCATTGCTCAGATGTCCTGCAACCCAGCGATCGGGGGATTAGCCAAAGGCCATATCGTTCGCGAAATCGATGCCCTCGGCGGGGCGATGGGAATTAACGCCGACGCCACCGGGATCCAGTTTCGGATGCTGAACCGGACGAAAGGGCCAAGCGTTCGGGCGCCGCGAGCCCAATGCGACAAGAAGGCGTACCAATTCCGAATGAAAGCGGTCTTGGAGCGGACGCCGGGATTGCGAGTTCGCCAGGCAACAGTTTCCGAAATTCTGACCGGTCCAGACGGACGGGTGACCGGGGTAAAAACAGATCTCGGCATTGAATTCCCAGCTGGAGCGATCGTGATTACCTCAGGCACTTTTTTGAGGGGCCTTCTTCACGTCGGCGCCCATTCTCAACCGGGCGGGCGAATGGCCGACACGAGCTCGAGCCTGAGTGATTCCTTGCGGCGGTTGGGTTTTACCGTAGGCCGTTTCAAGACTGGAACGCCGTGTCGGATCAGCGGTCGCTCCATCAATTTTGATCGGTGCGACAAACAGCTGGGAGATGAGCCGCCCCCGCCTTTCAGCTTTCTTGGTCCCTCGGCCGTCGCACCAAACGACGTTTTTACCCTGAATCAGGCCGGGTTCCACGTGGAACAATTACCCTGCTGGATCACCCACACTACGCCCGAGACGCACGACATTATCCGAAAAAACCTTCATCGTTCGGCCCTCTATTCCGGCCGGATTGAAGGCACCGGGCCGCGCTATTGCCCCTCGATCGAGGACAAGGTGGTTAAGTTTGCCGACAAAACTGGCCACCAAGTTTTCCTGGAGCCGGAGGGCCGGCATACCGACGAATTCTATGTGAATGGAATGTCGACAAGTCTTCCGTACGAGGTGCAGGTTGAGTTCATTCGCTCTATTCCCGGCCTCGAAAAGGCTGAGATCATGCGCCCCGGTTACGCCGTCGAGTACGATTATTTCCCGCCGACCCAGCTTAACGCCACGCTCGAAACAAAGCGGGTAGAAGGCCTCTATTTTGCGGGTCAGGTAAATGGCACTTCCGGGTATGAAGAGGCTGCCGCTCAAGGACTTATATCTGGCACAAATGCAGCCTTGAAGCTTCAGCACAAGGTACCGTTCACCCTGTCACGGAGCGAAGCTTATATCGGCGTCATGATCGACGACCTGACCACGAACGGGACCGACGAGCCGTATCGCATGTTCACCAGCCGAGCCGAAGACCGACTTTCGCTGCGCCAGGACAATGCCGACCAGCGCCTGACCACAAAAGGGTTCGAGACCGGATTGGTCGACCAGACACGCCACGCCGCCTTCCGCGGGAAAATGGAGGAGCTGCAAAAGTTGCGGCAAGCGACCGATGAAGTCCGGATCGACGGCAAACTGGTCAGTTCATTGTTGAGAATGCCCGGCTTCGATTTCGATTCTCTGCCTGCAGACATCCAGCAACTCGCCACTCGAGAAGTATGGGACTTGGTGGAAACCGATCTCAAGTATGCAGGATATGTGCAACGCCAGGCCGCCCAAAACGCCAAGCTCGAGCGAGACCGGATGCGGCCAATCCCTCCCGACATCGATTACGAAATGATTTCCGGATTACGGCGCGAGACCCGCCAAAAATTATCAGCGATCCGGCCGCCGTCGCTCGGCCACGCAGCCCAGGTGAGCGGGATCACGCCAGCCGATGTCTCAATCATTTCGATCTGGCTCCAGAAACGGAAATTAACGCATTCTAAGAGCGGTTAGCGCACCGGCGAACAAAACTGTGTGGTCGATCGTTCTCATCCTTTCCCTGCTCGGTTACCTGTTCGGCTCGTTCCCCGCCGGATACGTGGCCGGTCGTCTCGCCGGCATTGATATTCGGACCGTCGGAAGCGGGAACATTGGCGCGACAAATGTTCTCCGCGTCCTTGGAAAAAAATGGGGCTACGCGGTTTTCTTTATCGACGCGCTGAAAGGTTTTGCGGCCGTTCGCCTCGCCCTTCTCCTGATCCAATTTTGGCCGGAAGCCAAGCCGTTCAGTGTTCAGCTGACGATCCTTACCGGCGTCATGTGCATCATCGGACATAATTTTCCGGTCTGGCTGCGATTCAAAGGCGGCAAAGGCGTGGCAACGTCCGCCGGGGTCCTCTTCGGCCTGCTGCCCGCGGCCGTGCCGATCGTCTTCCTGATTTGGATCATCGTTTTCGAGACGACGCGCTATGTTTCCGTCGCTTCGATCGTCGCCGCGATTTCGTTGCCGGTTGTTGTCGGCCTCTTTCTCCATTGGAACTTTATTGAAGGCCCCGCGCTCCTTTATTTCTCCACGCTGATCGCGCTGATGGTGCTGTGGCGGCATCGCTCGAATTTTTCTCGTCTTCTTAACGGGACCGAACAACGTTTCACCCGGAAGTGAGCATTCAACGCACGGCAATCGTCGGGGCAGGCGGCTGGGGCACCGCCCTGGCCATTCTTTGGGCGAAGCGCGGCAACGATGTGATCCTCTGGGGCAACGACCCCGACCGGGCCGCGAAGTTGCGCGCGTCCCGCGAAAACGCCGACTACCTGCCGGGGGTGAAGCTTCCCGACTCGGTGCAAGTCACGAGCGACATCGCCGAGTGCGCCGGCGCCGACCTGATTGTTTTCGTCACGCCATCCACTGCCTTGCGCGCCGTCGGGGCGAGGCTGCGCGACGCGCTCTCGAATTCGAAACCGATCCTCCTCAGCGGAACCAAGGGGATCGAACACGGCAGCGGATTGCGGATGAGCGAGATCCTGAATACGATCTTTCCCGACAACACGATTGCGGTCCTTTCCGGTCCGAACCTCGCCGCTGAAATCGCGCGGGATTTGCCGACCGCAGCCGTTCTCGGTTGCCGCAATCCGGACTGCGCGGAGGAGCTGCAATCTTATCTGGGCAGCGAACGTTTCCGGATTTATTCGAGCGACGAAACGATCGGGATCGAGCTCGGCGGGGCTTTGAAGAATGTGTTCGCGATCGCGGCGGGTGTGAGTGACGGGTTTAGGCTCGGCGATAACTCGAAAGCGGCGCTGGTGACTCGCGCGCTAGCCGAGTTGCTTCGGCTGGGGACTGCGATGGGAGGAAATCCGAGAACGTTCTACGGCTTGAGCGGCGCGGGAGATTTGATCGCGACCTGTTTCAGCCAGCATAGCCGGAATCGTCGACTCGGAGAACGCATCGGCCGCGGCGAAACGTTGGCGCAAATAGCAGCCGGCACCCACATGGTGGCGGAAGGCGTTCCGACCGCGAGAAGCGCTTACGAATGCGCGCGCAAACTGAACATCGAAACGCCGATCATCGATCAGATTTATTCCATCCTGCACGAAGGGAAGAGGCCTGACCAGGCGCTGCAGGAGCTGCTCGCTCGCGATCAAAAAGCAGAACGCCGGTAGGCGTTGAGACTGTGAATGGTGATAGGTGATCGGTGAATGGATTCTATTCACCAGTCACTGATCACTATTCACTCTAAGCTTCGGCGAACCGCGCGATCACTTCCGGATAAAGAGCGCGCTCTGCGATTTGAATGCGTGCATGCAACGACTCCGCGGTGTCGCCGGGCACGATGGGCACTTTGCGTTGCGCAACGATTTCGCCGCTGTCGATTCCAGCGTCCACGTAATGGACCGAGCAACCGGTCATGTTTTCGCCGGCGGCGAGAGCCTGTTTCCACGATTCGATCCCCGGAAATTTTGGGAGCAACGAGGGATGGATATTGATGATGCGGCGGGGGAATGCGGCGAGCATCGGTTCTTTCAACACCCGCATGAAACCGGCCAGGACCACCAGCTCGACACCGGCGTCTTCGAGTAACTTCACCAGTTCCATTTCCACCGTAGGCTCGAGACGGGTCCGGAATTTTCCCGGCGGCAGGTAAGCGTTCGGAACCCCGAATTCGCGCGCGATATCGAGGATGCCGGCATCGAAGACATCCGACACCACCAGGTGCGCTTCAGCCGCCAGCTTGCCCGCGCGGATTTGTTCGAGGATCGCGCGGCAATTGCTGCCTTTGCCCGAGCCGAGGATTCCGAGCGCAAGCTTCTTCATGGCGCGCCGGCCTTCGTGATCTTCTCCAGCAAGCTCGAAGTGGAATAACCTTTCTCGAACGGCAGGATGCGAATCTCGGCGCCAGCCCGTTCCAGAGCGGCCCGCTCGTCGGCGTCCAACGTCTCTCGCGTGTAGTCGCCGCCTTTGACATAAATCGAAGGGCGCACTTTCGCGAGCAGGTGGGTCGCGCGGGTCTCGGCAAAGATGGTGACGTGATCTACACAGGCGAGCGCAGCCACCACTTCAGCCCGGTCCGCCGCGCTATTCAGCGGCCGGCCGTCTCCCTTCAACGCGCGGACCGATTCATCGCCATTGATCGCCACGGCCAGCGCATCGCCCAGGGCCCGGGCCGCCTGGAGATAACGAACGTGGCCGGTGTGCAACAAATCGAAACAGCCATTGGTGAAAACCAGCTTCCGCCCATTCGCGCGCATTTTTTCGCCGATCGCTTCCAGCTGATCCGCGTTGACGATTTTTTCGCTCATGGCTTTGGGACTGCGAAACGTAATGCGCGCGGCAGAATTTCAAAACGAGCCGGCTCATTTCCGACCAGTTCGCCGTCGACATTAAACCACATGCCCGGCTTCGAATTCACCGTGAGCTTGGCGGCCCGGCGGAAGACTATCGCGTCGCTCGAGAGATGCGTGCCCAGCGCCACGGAGCCGGCGAGCAAGGCCAGCTCCGGCGCGGACCGTTTCTGGATCAGGATAATGTCGAGCAACCCGTCATCGACCGAGGCCTCGGGCGCGATCAAAGTCCCGCCCGCCACGTAGCGGCCATTGGCCACCACCACATTGTAAAGGTCGAGCATCAACGATTCGGTATTATCGAAAGCGAGCGTCGTCTGATAGGCGCGCAATTCCGGCAAGGCGGCAGCGGCGCTGCGCAAATAGGCCAGAGGTCCCCACGTTTTTTTCATCTCCGTTGTCAGCTTCTCATTCACCAACCCGCTGAAGCCGCCCGCGGAAACGTTGATGAAATAGCGAACCTCGTCACTCGTGACGCGCACCAGATCGATCGCACGGGTCTCGCCGCCGCGAATCACGTCGATGGCCGCCTCAACGTCGGTCGGTAACCCAAGGCTGCGCCCGAAATCGTTGCCAGTCCCAAGCGGAAGCAATCCGACCCGCACGTCCCCGGCATTTTCCGCTATTCCATTGATCACGCCGTTGAGGGTGCCGTCTCCTCCCGCGGCGACAATCTGCTCCGCGCCCTTGCGAATTGCCGTGCGGGCGAGGCGGGCCTCGGAGCCAACTTTGGTGGTGAGGCAAACGTCTGCGTCAAGCAGCCGCCCGATCCGTTTCGCGAGCTCGTCCGGATCGCGCACCGATCCAGCCGAGGGATTGAGAATAACGCACGTTTTTGCCATTGCTGTTCAAGACGAAGAATCAAACAGGTTGGGCTACCCCGCCTGACGGCGCAACGATTTATGGAGACTCGACACGGCGGCAGCCCAGCCGGCAGAATTAGCGAGTTAAGGCCGCAGGAATGGAAAATGGTTCTATGAAAACGCCAAAAAGGGTCAGAGTGGGATTGCCCTGATTTTTCGGACAGTGAATTGGGGATCAATTCTTTTGGTTTAGTTGGGATTCAAAGACAATGGGACTGCGGTAAGCAAGACTGGAGTGGAGGCGAACGCGGTTATAAAAGGTCTCGATGTAGTTGAAGA